>SVNI01000110.1 GCA_015066975.1 Ruminococcus sp.
GGACAGCGTCATGCCCCATATGGATGCAATTGAACTGATTAAGCGCACCAAAGCAGAAGCTGAGTTCTTCCCTGCGCTTATTATTACATCTCCTCATGACAATCCCTTTGTGGAACGTCAGATTATGGAACTGGGCGCAGCTTATTTTATGCTCAAACCGTTTGATATTTCTGTCCTTGCAGAACGGATTCTTTCACTGACTGCACCAAAAAACACGCAGAGTCAGGAAGATAATCTTGAAATCGTTGTAACGGACATGATTCATCAGCTTGGTGTGCCTGCACATATCAAAGGGTATCATTATTTGAGGACAGCAATTATTCTTTCAATTGATGCGCCTGAACTTCTGGACAGCGTAACAAAACTGTTATATCCGACTGTTGCACAGAAATTCAACACTACTTCTTCCAGAGTAGAACGTGCCATCCGCCATGCTATCGAAATTGCATGGGACAGGGGTGACCTTGATATTTTGAATTCCTTCTTCGGCTATACTGTCAACACATGCAAGGGCAAACCAACCAATTCTGAATTCATTGCCCTTCTGACAGATAAACTGCGTCTACAGATGAAAGCAGGCCGTCTGATTTCTCTAAAAGATTCTGTTTCCAAGAGTTTTTCCAGAATCGGCTGACGGCTATTCTACCGCATTTACAGTTTTATCCTGTAATTCGGCATATTTAGAGGGATTCAGCTTTCCGGCATCATTCACAAGATAATCGGTGCTGCGGTAAGCCTGAAACTGAAACGGCGGATTGTAATGAATATTGACATATTCGCCGTCTACCTCCAAAATAATTTCAAGATGTTCCGGCAGAACTGTACCATATTTCTTTTTTGTATAGAAAATATAGGAATTAATTTCTTCCTGTGGCAGACTGCCGCCTGTTACTGTGACATGAAACATAAAGCAAAGCTCCTCTCTGTACTTGCATTTGTATTATTATAACATATTTTCACAAGAATTGCAAGCATTTTTCTGCATTTTTGCAAGTTGTTTTTCAGTTCCGGTTTATGTTATACTATTGATAATATATCTTATTTTATTATCAAGGAGTTATTCTATTTATGATTACAGTCACAAATGTGAGTCTTTCGTTTGGAGGCTCCGTCTTATTCAAAGATGTGAATCTCAAGTTCACAGGGGAGAACTGCTACGGCGTTATCGGCGCAAACGGCGCAGGAAAGTCAACATTTCTTAAAATCCTGTGCGGAGAACTAGAGCCGACAACCGGAGAAGTCACTGTCGATAAGGGCAGAAGAATCAGTGTCCTGAAACAAGACCATTTCGCCTATGACCAGTATTCTGTACTGGATACCATTCTGATGGGCAATGCCCGTTTATATGAAATTATACAGCAGAAAGATGCACTTTATGCAAAAGAAGACTTTTCCGAAGAAGACGGCGTTCTTGCTTCCGAACTGGAGGCCGAATTCGCTGAACTTAACGGCTGGGAAGCCGAATCGGATGCTTCTAAACTATTGCAGGGTCTGGGACTTCCGGAAGAATTATTATATTCCCAGATGGATACACTCTCCGGCAACGAAAAAGTCAAAGTCCTGCTGGCGCAGGCACTGTTCGGCAATCCGGATATCATTCTGCTGGATGAACCAACCAACCATCTTGATATTGAAGCTATCCGCTGGCTGGAGAATTTTCTTGCTGAATATTTCGGCACTGTCATTGTCGTTTCTCACGACAGACATTTCTTAAACAATGTCTGCACGCATATTGTCGATATCGACTACACCAGAATCAAGATGTATGTCGGCAATTACGCTTTCTGGTATGAATCCAGCCAGATGATGCAGCGTCTCCAGAAACAGCAGAACAAGAAAACCGAAGAAAAAATCAAAGAGCTGAAATCCTTTATCGAACGCTTTTCAGCCAATAAATCCAAATCCGGACAGGCTACTGCAAGACGAAAGCTTCTGGAAAAGCTCACTGTCGAAGAAATGCCTGCTTCCAGCCGCCGCTATCCGTATATCGGTTTTGAGGCTGACCGGGAACTTGGAAAAGATGTCTTAGAAGTCAAAAATCTCAGTAAGACTGTTGACGGCGTAAAGCTGTTGAACAATATTTCTTTCACCATCGGACGGACGGATAAAATCGCATTTGTCGGCGAGAGCGAGCAGGCAATCACGATGCTGATGAAAATCCTGATGGAAGAAGAAATCCCCGATGAGGGGAGCTTTAAATGGGGAGTCTCGACCTCGGTTTCCTACTTCCCTGTTGACCATTCCCGATATTTTGACGGCTGTCCCTTGAATCTGATTTCATGGATGCAGCAGTTCGCAGTAAAAGACCAGACAGAAACATACCTCAGAGGTTTTCTGGGTCGGATGTTGTTCTCCGGTGATGACGTTTACAAGTCAGTCGAAGTACTCTCCGGCGGAGAAAAAGTGCGCTGTATGTTTTCGCGGATGATGCTTTTCGGGTCGAACGTGCTTCTTCTGGACAGGCCGACAAACCATCTGGATTTGGAAAGCATAGCCGCAGTCAACAATGGTCTGACAGCATTCAGCGGTGTTGTGCTGTTTTCCTCGCACGACCACGAAATGTTGCAGACTGTCGCCAATCGGATAATCGAAATCACGCCGGAAGGCTGTCTTGACAGAACCGGCACTTACGACGAATATCTTGACTGGCGCAAACAAAGATAATCATCACAATCACAGGAATACATTCCCCCGAAACGGTGAAGCTGACCGTCAGGGGGAATTTTCCGTATTGAAAAAAGCCGGAGAGGGAACTTCCGGCTTTTTTTCATGGTGATGATGAAATAGAAAACATCTGCCGCAGCAGATTTTGCTTTCTTTTACAGACAGATGTGCAGGGGGGCTGACTTCCGTCTGCTGAGTTTATTATAGCACACTATTTGTATTTTGTCAATATAAAAATTCCATTTTAAGTGGAATTAATCAGTTTTTTGAAAGTATTTGTTCAAAAATCACACTAAAAGTGTTATAATATACAAAAGGGGTGATGATATGCTAGGCGACCAACTATTAAGAAACCAAAAAGGTATTACACAAAAAGAGCTGGCAGATTATCTACATATTTCAAAAAGCTCTGTCGGCATGTGGGAACACGGTCAGCGCGACCCTGATACTGCTATGCTTCTCAAAATTGCGGATTTCTATGAAGTGACTGTAGATTATCTGCTCGGACGGGAAAGCACTACCAGTACACAGCAAGCTTTAATTGCCGAAACTATCCGCAAAATAGAATCCCTGAACGAACTCACCGCATCTATCAATTATCTTGCAGAGCAACTGAAAGAAACACTCCCAAAAAACTAATATAAAAAGCTGACTTGTGGTGAAGGTCAGCTTTTTGACTGCCGACGGTACTAAAGGAGTGTTAAGAACCTGTACCGTCTGCTTATTTATTATAACACACAAATCATATGCTTGTCAAGAGAAAAAATCACTTTTCGTTATCAATCTGATGTATTTTTTTCGTTTTCATTGAAAGAAGCTGATAATTTATGTTATAATACCCCATGAGGTGATTTTTCCATGCTGGCATATCAAATGAAACAATTGCGCCGTCAGAAAGGTCTGACACAACAGCAGCTTGCAGATTATCTTCATGTTTCCAAAGGCACTGTCGGAATGTGGGAAACCGGCAGACGTGAACCGAATACAGAAATTCTTTCCGAACTTGCTGACTTTTACGGGGTCAGTGTTGATTATCTTCTCGGACGCGAAACCCTTTCCGGCGCACAGAAAGCCGTCCTTCAGGAAACTATCCACACGCTGGAACAGCTCATGGAACGGCTGAAAACGACTTTCAATCAGAGTTAATATCTGCTGACGGCACAGTTCTTTTCTGATTTTTCAGAAAAATTTGTTGACATCTTTATCATAATCTGTTATAATATATACAGTGCCATGCAGATATGACACTGTGATTTTTTATTTCATTACCGGAAAGGAGGTTCTGTGAACTTCAGTTTCACAGACACAGATTATGGAAAACAGACAGATTGATATTACTGCCAAAAACAATAACAGCGTTAAGCTCGGTGTAATTCCGGGTCATTTCGCTACAAACCATTCTCATGTCAATTACTTTGTGGATATGACAACCATCAAGACACAGTACCGTGCTGCAAGAGAAGCTGCTCACGAACTTGCAAAAGCTTATCAGTCCAAAGAAATCAACACAATTCTCTGTTTTGAAGGTACAGAGATGATTGGCGCATTCCTTGCACACGAACTCAGCAGTCAGAACGGCACACTCAATGCTGGTCAGGATATTGCTGTCATCACACCCGAAACCAATATGAACAATCAGATGATTTTCCGTGATAATCTCCAGAAATACATCTACAGCAAGAACATTCTGCTCCCGCTGTCCTCTGTTTCTACCGGAAAGTCTATCGCGCGTTCTGTGGACTGCCTGAGATACTATTCCGGCAACCTGACAGCAATTTCTGCTATTTTCAGTGCGCTGTCCGAATACGAGGGCGTAGAAATCGACAGTGTATTCACACAGGAAGATATTCCGGACTACAAGACTGCTATTCCATCCGAATGCGAACTCTGCAAGAAGGGTGCAAAAGTAGACGCTATCGTCAACAGCTTCGGCTATTCCAAAATCTAACGCTTCATGAAATTTGAGCTTCCGAAGATAGAAGTCAATTCACCTGTGATTATCTGGTATGCAGGCATTGCATTTGTCATTCTGCTGTTCGGATATGCAACAGACGGAACTTCCACAATGGAACTGTTCACCTGTTACCGGACAAGTATCAGCGACCCTATGATGTACATCCGGCTGATAACGCATGTGCTGGGGCATTCGGATATTTCACATTATCTGAGTAATTTTTTCCTGATTATGCTGATAGGCCCTATGCTGGAAGAAAAATACGGCAGTCAGAAACTGATTTACATGATGCTGATAACAGCACTTGTCACTGGAATTGTCAATGTTCTGATTACGACTGACGGTCTGCGCGGTGCAAGCGGAATTGCTTTCATGATGATAATTCTCTGTTCCTGCACCTCTTTCAGAAACGGTAAAATTCCGCTGACAATGATAATTGTCGTTGCTATTTATATCGGGCAGGAAGTTGTCTCGGGGGTAACAATGAAAGACAATATCTCCCAGCTCACACATATTGTGGGCGGAGTCTGCGGAATTATCTTCGGCATGTATTATAATAAAAAAGAAGCATAACCTCTACAGTCTGAAATCTTTCCGGATTTCAGGCTGTTTTTATGCTGATACAGAAAATTCATAAAAAATACTTGACTTTTCCTTGTGAACATGTTATAATTATTCTGTTAAGCTGGAAGAAAACTGACAGCAAAACTCACAAAAAATCATTTTTAAGATTCAAGATGTCTGACGCTGAATGCATCATAAAGCGGAAGCCGGAGCAATCGCAATATCAGGGATAACTGTCCCCTTTTGAACTCCTGCTTTCTGTACAGCGTTGGCTGACAGGAGGTATTTTTTATTATGTATGACGTAAAATCCATGAAAGCAGAAGAATTTATCAATCATGAAGAAATTCTCGATACGCTCAAATTCGCTGACGAACACAAGAACGACCGCGAAATGATTGAACAGATTATTGAAAAAGCTTCTCAGTACAAAGGGCTGACCCACCGTGAAGCCAGCGTTCTCCTTGCATGTGAAGATGAAGAACTGAACAGAAAAGTCTGTCAGCTCGCGGAACAAATCAAGAAAGACTTCTATGGAAACAGAATTGTCATGTTTGCTCCGCTGTATCTGTCAAACTATTGTGTCAATGGCTGTACCTACTGCCCGTATCACATGAAGAATAAGCATATCGCCAGAAAGAAGCTGACGCAGGATGAAATCCGCGCCGAAGTTATCGCCCTTCAGGATATGGGTCACAAGAGACTGGCTATCGAAGCCGGTGAAGACCCTGTCAACAATCCGATTGAATATATTCTGGAGAGTATCAAGACGATTTACAGCATTCATCACAAGAACGGTGATATTCGCCGTGTGAACGTCAATATTGCCGCCACAACTGTCGAAAATTACAGAAAACTGAAAGAAGCCGGAATCGGCACTTATATTCTGTTTCAGGAAACATATCACAAAGAAAGCTATGAAAAACTTCATCCCACAGGGCCTAAGCACAATTATGCTTATCATACCGAAGCCATGGACAGAGCTATGGAAGGCGGTATTGATGATGTCGGTCTGGGGGTACTGTTCGGGCTTGAACTCTATCGCTACGAATTCGCCGGACTGCTCATGCACGCAGAACATCTGGAAGCTGTACAGGGTGTAGGTCCTCATACCATCAGCGTTCCGAGAATCAAACATGCGGATGATATCGACCCCACTGCATTTGACAACTCCATTTCTGATGAGATTTTTGAAAAGATTATCGCATGTATCAGAGTTTCCGTGCCTTATACCGGCATGATTATTTCTACCCGTGAATCAGAACAGGTTCGTGAAAAGGCACTCCGTCTGGGCATCTCTCAGATTAGCGGTGGTTCAAGAACTTCCGTAGGCGGATATACGGAAGAAGAACGTCCCCACGATACCGAACAGTTTGACGTTTCCGACCAGAGAACC
>SVNI01000111.1 GCA_015066975.1 Ruminococcus sp.
TTCTTCCCATCCGCTGATACATTCTTCGACAAGCACCTGATGTACCAGAGATGCCTGCAAGCCTCTTGCACAGACAGTCTTTAATTCTTCCACGTTGTAAACCAGACCGCCTCCAGCACCGCCCATGGTGTAAGCCGGACGCAGAACTACTGGATAATGCAGTTCTTCGGCAATCTTGACAGCTTCTTCTACAGAATAAGCTTCATGACTGCGGGGCATTTCAATGCCTAACTGGTTCATAGTGTTCTTGAATTCAATTCTGTCTTCACCGCGCTCGATAGCATCTACCTGTACACCGATAACCTGTACATGATGTTTTTCCAGTACACCGGCTTTTGCCAGTTCGGAACAGAGATTCAGACCGGACTGACCGCCGAGATTCGGCAAAAGAGCATCCGGCTTTTCTTTTTCGATAATCTGTGTGAGTCTGGACAGATTCAGCGGTTCGATATAGGTAATATCAGCAACATCGGGGTCTGTCATGATGGTTGCAGGATTCGAGTTGACAAGAACAATTTCATATCCGAGCTTTCTGAGTGCTTTGCAAGCTTGTGTGCCGGAATAGTCGAACTCGCAGGCCTGACCGATAATAATAGGGCCAGAGCCGATAATCATAATCTTGTGAATGTCCTGTTTCTTTGGCATGTGTAACTCTCCTTGGCCGTGCATTAGCACGAAAAATTTTTTTGGCATTTGATGATATTTATGCTTACTTAATATCATATCACAAAATCATGAAAAATGCAAGAGAAAATTTTAAATATTTGTCTTTTTTTCTGCAAAGGCCAAATCCAGCCGTTTTGTGAGATTCTGCTAAAATACTATTGACAAATCATCAAAAATATGGTATAATATATCTATATCTTATAAATTTCGCTTACAGGAGATGTTTTTTATTATGGCGAATCGAATTGTATTAAACGAAATATCTTATCACGGTGCGGGTGCTGTTGCAGAAATTGCCGGCGAAGTCAGAACAAGAGGCTTTAAAAAAGCGTTTCTCTGCTCCGACACCGATTTGATTAAATTCGGCGTGACTTCCAAAGTGACAAAAATTCTGGAAGAAAATGACATGCCCTATGAAATCTATTCTGAAATCAAGCCCAATCCGACTATCGAAAATGTACAGGCTGGCGTAGTTGCTTACAAGGCATCCGGTGCGGATTATATCATTGCAGTTGGTGGTGGTTCTTCTATGGATACTGCCAAAGCTATCGGCATTATCATCAAGAATCCGGAATTTGCAGATGTGCGCAGTCTGGAAGGCATCGCTCCGACTGCTAACAGAAGTGTACCGATTCTGGCCATTCCGACAACTGCCGGCACTGCTGCGGAAGTTACTATCAATTATGTCATCACAGATGAAGAAAAAAATCGTAAAATGGTTTGCGTTGATACCCATGATATTCCGGTTGTCGCATTTATCGACCCCGACATGATGAGCACGATGCCCAAGAGCCTGACCGCTGCCACCGGCATGGATGCCCTGACTCATGCTATCGAAGGCTTCACCACTAAGGCCGCATGGGAAATGACGGACATGTTTCATCTGAAAGCAATTGAAATCATCGCCAAATCGCTGAGAAAAGCAGTTGCCAATGACCCCGAAGGCCGCGAAGGCATGGCACTCGGTCAGTATATCGCCGGAATGGGCTTCTCGAATGTCGGACTTGGCATTGTCCATTCTATGGCACATCCACTGGGCGCGCTCTATGATACTCCTCATGGTGTTGCCAACGCGATTATTCTGCCGACTGTGATGGAATACAATGCTCCCGAAACCGGAGACAAATTCAAATATATCGCAGCTGCTATGGGCGTGGAGGGCACGGAATCCATGACTGTTGAGGAATACCGCAAAGCCGCTGTGGATGCTGTCCGCAAGCTTTCCGAAGATGTCGGCATTCCCGCGAACCTGAAAAAAATCGTCAAGCCGGAAGATATTGATTTTCTCGCTGAATCAGCCTACGCAGATGCCTGCCGTCCGGGCAACCCGAGAGATACTTCCGTCGAAGAAATCAAAGAATTATACCGTTCGTTATTATAAATCAGAAACAGACCGCCGGAGCGAAAAAACTCCGGCGTTTTTTTATGTTTCCAGTTTTGTGATAACATCTGAATAAGCCGTTTTTGTGGAAATGCCTTTCAGCCTGCCGATTTTTCCGGACAGCGCACTGATAACAGTCTGGGGGGCATCAATTGCCACACTGATGATATGTATCCCCTTTTTCCGGTACGGAATGCCCATTCTTCCGATGATATATTCTCCGTATTCGTGCAGAATTTCATTCAGTCTTCCGACTTGTTCTGCATCTGAAATGATAATGCCGATAATGGCGACTCTTGTTTCCATGGTGAAAAAACTCCTTTCTAGTATAATTATAGCATATTACATCATAAAAGTCAATATTTTCTGTGGAATTATGTTTCAGGTGACGAATTATAACAGAAATATTGACAGGCTTTTTAAAATATGCTATAACTAAATCAGTAAATAAAATTTACTTTTTTAAGAATTTATAAATTTTAGAACAAACTCTTGACAAATCTCTGACATTATGTTATAATATCTGTACTATTCCAGATAATACACCTGAAACGTTTTCAAAAAAGTTCTTGACAAGTGTACTTATCTGTGCTATAATGTACTTATCAGGCAAGTACATTTTGCTATTTATCTACTATCTATTCTTTCTAACCTTAAGGGGGTTATCTTATGGAACAAACAGGCAAGAGAAAAAAGAAAAAGGGCATTATCACCGCGGTGGTGATTGTGCTTCTTCTGGGAGGCGGTGCTGTCGGCATCACTTCCTGCATGAAAAGCATGACAGATGCAATGAATACGCTTTCGACATCTTCGCTGGAAATCGTGAAGGCTGAAAAACGTGATATTTCCAATGTTATCAGTGTTTCCGGCACGGTTGAAAGCGAAAATATCGTAAAAGTTACCAGCAAGCTCACTGCTAAAATCAAAACTTTAAACGTCGAAGTCGGCAGTCATGTCAATGCCGGAGATGTGCTCTGCGTATTCGACAGCACGGATTTACAGCAACAGTATGACAATCTCAGCAAAAATCAGAACAATTCCCAGAACCAGACCGAAAATCAGCATAAGATTAATCTTAGAAATCTGGAAACTGCCAAGCAGGATAAAGAAATCAATCTCCAGCAGGCGCAGAGAGCCATTGATGATGCCATTCAGGCACAGAATGACATCTATGCCAAGGAAGCAAAAACGGTTGATGAACTCAATGCTCAACTCGAACGCAGAGACAATGCGCAGAATACTATGAATTCAACAGACGACCCGACAGAATATCAGAAAGCAATGCAGACATATCAAGAAGCAGATGCACTCGTTCAGAGCAAAGAAGCTGCGCTGGATTCTATCAGAGACCAGTTCAGTACTTATGAAAAAGCCGTACAGTCTGCACAGGATGCCTATGCTTCTGCCGAACGCGCCGCAGATGCTGCTATTCAGAGTTATCAGGATGTTCTGGATGCTGAACAGTATCAGCAGAATAATGATGCACAGACAGAACTCGACAAGCTCGCGGATTCTATCGCAGAATGCACCGTCAAAGCACCCAAGAGTGGTATTATCACTTCCCTGAATGTTTCTGAAGGCAGTATTCCGACGACAGATGCCCTCATGACAATTGAAGATTCCGGCGCACTGAAAATCACCGTCCAGATTAACGAAGCAGATATTCTGAATATTCACGAAGGCCAGCCGGCTGTTGTCAAGACGAATGCCACCGGAGATAAAGAATTTGAAGCAGAAGTTTCCAGAGTTGTGAATATCTACAATGCAGGCACAGCCGATGCCCTGACAGGGACATCCTCTGCCGGCGGATATTCTGCTGAAATTACTATGAAAGACAGCGAAAACCTGTTAATCGGCATGAATGCCAAAGTCAAGATTATTCTGGATGAGAAAAAAGATGTACTGGCTGTACCTTATGAATCTATCGTGACAAAGGATGATGATTCCAAATATGTCCTGACCGTTGTCAGAAATTCCGACGGCACAGCAACTGCAAAAGCTGTTACTGTTGAAACCGGCATGGAAGGTTCTTATTATACAGAAATCACATCCGGCAGTCTGACAGAAAACACGGAAATTGTCATGACACCCGGCGATTATCAGGACGGCGAAACGCTCCCCATCTTCGATATGGGTACTGCTGTACAGGGGGCGAAAGCCAATGAATAAAACTGTTATCGAGATGAAAAACATCATCAAGAGATACTATATCGGTCAGCCGAATGAGTTGCAGATTCTCAACGGCATTTCGCTTGATATTCATGAACATGAATTTGTTGCGATTGTCGGACAGTCTGGTTCAGGCAAAAGCACTCTCATGAATATGATTGGCGCACTCGACCGCCCGACAGAGGGAACTTATCTGCTTAACGGTGTGGATATCAGTACTCTGGATGATTATGATTTGAGCCGGATACGCAATCAGGAAATCGGCTTTGTCTTTCAGACGTTTAATCTGATTTCCAGAACCAATGCGCTCAAAAATGTCGAAATGCCTATGATGTATGCCGGAATGCCCCGGAAACAACGTCTTCAGAGAGCTATGGAACTCCTGAAAATCGTTGGCATGGAAGACCGCGCCGACCATCAGCCGAATGAACTCTCCGGCGGTCAGAAACAGCGTGTTGCTATTGCCAGGGCTATGGCAAACAAGCCTTCTATCCTGCTTGCTGACGAGCCGACCGGCGCACTCGATTCCAAAACCGGACGCATGATTATGGATTTATTTCATAAGCTTCATGACGAAGAAGGCACAACAATTGTATTAATCACGCACAGCAACGAACTCGCCGCCGAAACCGAAAGAATTATTACTATCAGTGACGGCAGTGTGATTTCTGATACGGGGGTGAAAGATAATGCAGTTTATTGAAAATCTCCGGCTTGCCCTGACCTCTATCGCTGCCAACAAGATGCGCTCGATTCTGACAATGCTCGGCATTATCATCGGTATCAGTGCGGTTATCATGATTACAACAATCGGCACATCCATTCAGAAAACGCTTGTCAATACATTCAACTCCATCGGCAATATGAACTATTTTCAGCTCTATGCGCAAGTCAATTACAGCAATGAGGAAGATGACGAAATTATCAATTATACAGATGAAGATTTAATCTCCCGTCAGATGCTCGACAAGCTGGTAGATACTTATCCGGATTATTTCTATCTCAACATGACAGAAAGCTTCGGCGGTTTTGAACTCAAAAACTGGAAAGACCAAACGTTTAAAGCCAGCATTATCGGACGTATGAATGTAGAGGGCGATAATGATATTAAATTTACCAGAGGCAGAAAAATCAACAAGACAGACAACGACCTGCACAAACAAGTACTGAACGTTTCCACCTTGTTTGTACAGCAGTATCTTCCGGATACCGCCGACCCCATCGGCCAGACAGTTTCCACGGATATGGGTGATTTTGTCATTGTCGGCGTGTTTGAACTTCCGGCTATCTATGAAAAGCAGATTTACAAGCCCGGTCAGAAAACAATTGAAAAAGTCACGCCTGTATATGTTCCTTATGATACTGTCATGAATCTGACACATCAGGAAAACAGCTATAACTATTATGCAGAAGTGTATTACAATCCGGAATACGATGTGGAAATGCTTGAAAATACACTTCAAAAATTCTTTGAAGATGAATATGCTGAAAAGCCCTATATGTATATTGAAATTGAAAACATGCAGTCACAGCTCGGCATGATTAACACAGTCATCAATGTCATCACGATTGCAATTTCTATTATCGCAGCGATTTCGCTTATCGTCGGCGGTGTCGGGGTTATGAACATCATGCTTGTGAGCATTACTGAACGTACAAAGGAAATCGGTGTGCGGAAAGCTCTTGGCGCACAGAATTCCGCTATCCGGATGCAGTTCGTCGTAGAAGCAATTCTGCTTTGTCTGATAGGCGGTATTATCGGAATTATACTGGGCATTGCGGGCGGTATGCTGATAGGCTTTATTGCAAAACAGCTTGTGATGAACTTTTATGCTGAATATGCAGAATTATTCTCGATTACGATTCAGCCGTCCATTCCGGCAATTCTGATTTCTGTCGGATTCTCAATTCTGACAGGTGTGTTCTTCGGATATTATCCGGCGAATAAAGCTGCTAAGATGAATCCGATTGATGCACTTCGTTATGACTGATTTTATCTTTTATCTCCATATTATAAAAACGCAGAGGATTTCAGTCCTCTGCGTTTTGTTTTTTGCTTAAACAGTATGACCTTTTGCTTTGATAACTTCGACAATGCTGTCAACCTGTTTATGGCATTCTTCCTCGGTCTGTGCTTCCGCCATAACGCGGATAACCGGTTCTGTACCGGATTCCCGGACAAGAATTCTGCCTGTCGAGCCAAGTGCTTCTTCGGCAGCTTTCACAGCGTTCTGTACATCCGTGTCATTCTGTGCTTCTGTCTTATCCTTGACACGGACATTCAC
>SVNI01000112.1 GCA_015066975.1 Ruminococcus sp.
GATAAGTACTTGTTCGGCGATTTTGTTGGCTTCTTCGGGATTTTCAATAAAATAGACTTCAAGCTGATGTTTTAAAAATTCTGTCATAGCTTCCTGAATGAATTTGTTTGTGATAGCTTTTTTTGTCTGATTTTCGTAAGAAGTCTGTGTCGAGAACGACGAGGATACCAGCACAAGGCAGTCTTTGATATCATCAAACGAAGCGGAGGATTCGTTTTTCTGGAGTTTATTATTATTTTTCAGATAGCTGTTAATCTGGGAAAGAAATGCACTTCTGACGGCTTTATCGGGTGAACCGCCGTGCTCCAGAAAGCTCGAATTGTGATAATATTCCAGCAAGCTGACCTGATTTGAGACAGTCATTGCTACAGATAATTTTACTTTATAATCCGGCTTGTCAGCTCTGTCGCGCCCCATGCGTTCGGCCGTCCAGTACTGGACGGAAGTCATGGCTTTTTCGCCTGTCAGCTCCTGAACATAGTCAGAAATGCCGTTTTCGTAGAAATATTCCTTTTCGAGGAAACTGCCGTCTTCCTGTTCAGAACGGTAGATAAACAGTAATCCCGGATTGACAACGGCCTGTCTTCTGAGTGTATCATGAAAGAAATCATCTGGAACGTGAATTTCTGTAAAAACTTCCAAATCGGGTTTCCAGTGTGTTTTTGTTCCGGTCTGTTTCTGATTCCATACAGATTTATGCAGACCGCCGATATTTTCGCCTTTCTCGAAATGGAGGGTGTATTCTGTACCGTCTCTGTGAACGGTAACGTTCATGAATTCAGAAGCATACTGTGTTGCACAGAGTCCGAGACCGTTCAGGCCGAGGGAATAATCATAGGAATCTTCGGCATTATCATACTTACCGCCGGCATACAGTTCACAGTAAACCAGCTCCCAGTTATATCTTTGTTCTGAGTTATTGAAATCGACAGGACATCCGCGCCCGAAGTCTTCTACTTCGATTTCGCCGTTATTCCAGCGCGTGATGATGATTTTATCACCGAATCCGGCTCTTGCCTCGTCGATAGAGTTCGAGATAATTTCAAAGACAGAATGCGCACAGCCGTCAAGTCCGTCCGAACCGAATATCACCCCCGGACGTTTGCGAACTTTGTCCGCACCTTTCAGCATTGTGATGCTTTCGTTGCCGTAATCCTGTTTTTTAGCCATATATCATATCTGCTCCTTTTTTTAAAACTAATATTTATTCTATCACAAATTTTGCAGTCTGTCAATAAGAAATTTTCAGGATATGAAAATTTATGCAGACGGCTGTGAACCGTCTGCATAAAAGCTGGAAATCAGGTTTCATTCTGCTTCTTGTTTTTTATCGAAAAGAGCAGGAAACATACCGCGGTGCTGAACATGACAGTATAAGGTGCTGTTTCCAGCAGAATTCCGGTCGGAGAAATTGCATCCAGCGTATTGGTATAGCAGATAGAACCATCTTTTGTCTGCATTCTTCCGCCTGTACCATTGGTATCGGAAGTCACTGCTGATGTAATTTCCGGAGCAGTTTCGACAGCATCCATATCCGTGACGGAAGAAGTTATCTGATAGCCTTCGGCATTTGTATATGTTTCTTTCGCATTGACTGTGATGCTTTTAGGAAGTGTCAGGGAAACAGATTCGCCGTCAGCCAGCGTGAACGACAGCGCAGAACCGCCGACAACAGCCGTTCCGGAAGCATCTCCGGTCATGTCGAAACGCATACCGTCAAGAGTAGTATTAGCATCATCAGTATCAGAAGCATTCAGATAGGAAAGTGTCAGTTCAAAATTGAATTCCTGTGAAGTATCGGCCATATTTCCGGCGACTTGCTTGGTTAACGTGAAAGTATAATTATCTCCTTTTCCGTCCTCGTTGGTATCTTCCGTACCGTACTGATTGATAAATCCGTCTGTCTTGACAGAATGTGTATAAGCCGTATCGGATACCGAAACAGATTCCGCATCGTCAGAGAGCACGGCATAATTGATGATAATGCCTTCTGTATGGTCAGATTTATTTTTCCAGACGGCATAAACATCAAGTGCTTTTTCGGTATCAGCATCCGGAACAAGGCCGATTTCGGTCTGTTCGGGAGTATTTGCCGACTGGGTGATATAATATCTGTAAACACCCGGCTGAGAAAACGCTTCCGGATTCAGCGTAACAGTAACTTGTTTTTCCGGAGTGCTGTCATTCGCCGACCATGAAATTATGCCGGATTCAATTTCCGCACCGCCGGAGATTCCGGCTTCGACAGCATCAGGAAGCAATGCGCCTGTTGCAGATATTTCAGAAATTGAATAGCTGTACTGTGTCGCTGGAGTATAATCATCAGCATTTGTGATTTTCGCTGTGAATATCACGCTCGTGAGACCGGATGGATTTTCCGCCATGCCGGAGGAGAAATCCTCTGCCAGAGCTGTGATGCCATTCATACTGATGCCGGCGGTAAGGCTGAAAGCCGTCAGGAAAGATAATTTTTTGAAAGTATTCATCAGATTCATCCTTTCTCTCGTCAGTGGAAAGCAGATTTCTATTTTATGATATCTGAAATATCAGGGCGGTCTTTCACAGTTTATTTTCAGAATGCGTCTGCTACAGATTTTCATAATGATATTTCGCCTTTCTGTGCCGTTTCAGAATCACGCAGGAAAGATACAGCAATCCTGAAATTGTCAGTATTACAGTAAAAGATTTCTGCATGTCACTGCTGATACCTGTCGGCGCGATTTCAGTTTGTTTCCAGACCGCATAAAGCGTAATATTATCGGTTCTCTGTACTGAAATGACAGCATCAGGCGGATAATCAGCATTTCCTTCGGGGGATTCACTGAACCCCAGCAGAGTATAATAATTTTTACGTGCAAAATAATCGGCATATTGATTCAGATGTACGGCTGTATTGGATTGCAGATTGCTGAACAGTATCTGATTGGTTTCCGGATTGCTCCGGACAGTGCAGACAGAAGCTCCGCTCCACGGCAGAATGCCTTCTTGTATCAGAAAGCCTTGATTCGCATCCAGTATCAGATTAGCCGTTTCCGGCCTTTGTCGTGAAGCATCATAGCTTTCATAGACTGCCTGCATGTAAATAACAGAATTCTGGTCAGCATATTTTGCCTGAATGGTAAAAGCATCACCCGGCTGATAATATTTTTCTTTTTCGAGTGGTATATAATTATTTTCCTCATGAATGCTGACAACCTGCCATCCCCGGAAAATATATGCATCTGTAGAAATGCCGTTGACAGAAATGCCTGACGGCTGTCGCAGAATGATAGTTTCTGACTGGTCAGCAAATGTTCCGTTTTCGGAAGGGTCATACCATGATTCCAGATTATCATTGATTATAATATCATCATCTGTTCTGTATCCGGGAAGATACAAAATTCTGTAACCACCGTCAAGTCTCCACATGGCTCTGAGAGTCAGTGCACCGGAAACAGGTGCACTGAAATCGTAGGGAACTTCGCTGACTGAACCGTTTTCAAACACCTGATACCAGCCCAGAAACTGATATTTCTGTCCCCTGCTGACATCACTGAGCTTTGCATATTTCTGGTCAGAAATATAACATTCTTTCCACTGTCCGAAATCTTCTATCATGCGGGTATCTGAAAAACTTTCCGGATAGGCATTCACGGAAGCCGTCACAGCATTCTGATAAAATTCAAAATATGTTTCCAGTTCGTCCTCTGTCAGATAAATAGCATTTCTTAAATCAGAAGGCAGTCCTGCGCCGTCGGTTTCCTGATACTGCGTGTTGAGATAATAATAGACTTTATCTGTTCCGAGTTCGGAAGCTTTTTCTTCTGTAATTTCAATATATTCCCGATTGACAGTGTATTCACTGACGGTTTCGCCGAATTCTGTATTGATATAAGTAGACTGATTCCGGATGTAACCGCTGTTATCGAAACGGAATGTCGGAAACTGCCATGTATAACCGTTGACTGTTCCGGAATATTCTTCTGTATTATGATTGATATGGTCGATAATACCGCCGTTCGGGTCAACCCGGATGAGAAACTTTACAGGTATCCACTTGGCATAGATGACTTTATTCGCCGACTGCATTACAGTATCAAAGTTAAATTTGACAGTGCCCTTATCATCTTCATACCAGCCGTCAAAAACATAGCCATCCGGGGCATTCGGTCTGATATCATAGCTGTTTTCATAAGAAGAAAGGGGTGTTCCGTAATGGATTGCAAGTGTTTTATTTTCTGCCTGTTCATTCGGGTAAATCAGCCCTGCAAGATTCGGATAGTTTACATCAAATGTCAGGCAGTACTGATTTCTGGTATAATAAAAATTCGCTGTACTGCTGTTGATTCTGCCGTTCGAGAAAGCCGGGTCAGCTTCCTGTCTGGTAAAGCCGGATAGTTCCATAAAATCCTCTGCTTCCGTGATATACTGATATTTCGCCGAAACAGTTCGATATAAATGATAATTTATGCCGTTATGGGTAACATCTCCGGAATCGCCGGGAAGTGCTTCTGTATAATAATTCAACTGTTTCCGGCCTGCGTAAGAAGTACTGAGCTGAAAAATAATATCTTCGTCGGGCATACTGTTAATAAGCACCAGAACATTCTGAAATGTTCTGCTGTTCTGGGGATTCCAGCGTTCGCCGTTGTTGTAGGTCACGCCGTTGTTGCCGATAATCGGAAAATAAGAAGAAATATCCTGTCCGTAAAGTGCTGTAATTTCTTTGATGGTGACAGTTTCCCGATAATTCGGAACTTGAAATGTCAGTGTGTGAATATTTCTGTCATAATAAATATTGATAATCGTCGAGCCGTCTCCGGTGACAGCATTCCGATTCATTTCAGCATGGCTGTAATTGAATCCTGTAATGTTCTGATTCAGATAACTGTCAATTTTTCCGGAATGCAGAATGCTTTCAAAACTTTCTCCGGATACGGCACTGATTTCGGCAGAAGATTCGTAATCATACTGTTTTTGAACAGCATCCGGTGAATCTGAAATTTTCTGTTTCCAGACAATAACATGACAGGAAGTATCCGGAATTTCCTCCCATCTTGCTGAAAGCGTGATACCGGACTGGAGTGTATCTGCCGGAATCGTACTGTATGCATATAATCTGCCGTTTCCGCCGTCTGTCCGGAGGATTTCAAACTGTTTTTCTCCGGTTTCCGGATAGGAGAAATCCTGATTCAGAATATTGCCGTTTTCGTCCGTAACGGGAATATCTCCAAAATACCATCCCCGAAACAAGAAACCATTCCGTCTGCTGACAGGAAGCGTTTCGAGATAACTGCCTTGCTGTGCATCATTTGTCAAAAGATATTTCGAGCCGACATAAGAAGCACCGTTTCCGCTCTGACCTGTATTGAAATGAAACCATCTCGCTTCTGTAAATATGGGATAAAGCTCAAGATTCTGCTGATAACAGGTCAGATAATAGCCTGTTTTCTGATTCCGGTTATTTTTTTCATTGCCGTTAGTATCAAGCGTGAGATATTCAGTATTTTCTGCCGGAATCTGCCATCCTGTGAAAACCAGATGCCTTGCATCCGGACTAGGTGCGATAATGTTGCCGATTCTGATATCTGCCTGATTATCTGCACCGAGAACGGCCAGCTTTCTGGTAAGCAGAGTTTCTCTGTTGGCGGTATCATATGCACCGAGATGGAAATTAATAAAATAATAATTGGAATATAACGGCGCAAGATACACATGCCCACAGCCTTCGGCATCTGCCGGAACAGTATGGATTCTGCCGTTCAGTTCCCATATGACAGACTGATTTTCCATAGAAACAGAAATTGCTTTCTGAAATGCTATCTGTTCAGGGTCATTTTCCCATTGATAGAGGATTTCTCCTGTATCGCTGACAGTCTGCATTTTCACCGGATACCAGCCGTAAAAAGAAGCGTTTTCTGCATCCGGGGGATTTTCAATCAGTTCCAGTGTTTCGCCGTCTTTCAGAATCTGAGAAGTCTGTTCTTTCGGCTGACCGTTTTCATTCACACCTTTTGTACGGAAGCGGTACAGTTCAGCAAGATAGAGAATTTCATTCTCCTGAATGTTTTCTTCAAAACTGCTGTTCAGAAAATGAAATTCCACACGGGGAGTCTGAATTTCAGAATCTTCTTCATGTTCTATAATTACATAGACAGAAAAGCTTTCCGCCGGAAAGGAAATCTGCTGACCGTCTGCGGAAATTTCCTGAATTTCTTCTTTCAGGCCGTTATCATCAATATGATAGACAGAAATCATTTCGCTTTCTGAAGTTTCCAGTTCCGGAATTGTGAATGTCACATGAAGGCTTTCCTCCGGCTGATAGATAGTATTGCTGTCTGCTTCAAAAATTGTGATATCATAAGCACCAAGTGTTCTGCCGTTCTCTGCCTGATACGAAACCGGACAGGCTTTTATCTGTGAATTTTCCGG
>SVNI01000113.1 GCA_015066975.1 Ruminococcus sp.
TGTCATTCTGTGGCTTTTTCATAATATTGGCTAATTTCTGCCAGAATTGTTTATCTGTCAAACTGTTCACTCCTCATCTTCTTCTCTCATTTCTTCATATTGCCAGAGTATTATCAATACGGTAGTCATCATCTCTCAGCGGAATCACATCATCATTCAATACCGCAATCAGAGCCTTTTTAACTGACTGATGATATTTAAATTTAGACATTCCCTCATGTTTAGCTGAATAGCTGTCGAAATCAGCTGATTTCTTCAAATTATTCAGTCCAGGCAATTCAGAGTCTCCTATCTGATAGCGGTCTGCCGCATAGGAAACGGCTTCAAATGATATACACCATTCTTCTGCAAAAGCAGAAAGAACACTGTCAATGGCTTCTTTTCTCATTTCGCTCAATACATAAGATACTCGTCTGTCCTTAAATTCATCAGGACTATTCTGTACTTTTTCCCATAGTTGCTGCATAAGCGCACCAAGTTTGGGATTTGAGGACAGCAATTCTTCAATGTATTTTGTAATTTCAATTACAAGATTCTGATAGTGCTGTTCCTGACGTTCCTCATCTGTAGCGGATACAATTGACTGAATCAGACTGACAATATAATCATAGTCGATTTTCTCTTTGCTGTATGCTTTCAACTCATATTCAATGTCGATTTCCGGAAGTGCATCAGGATTATCAGAATCAGTTCTGTATTTATCTCTGATGTTTAGATACCATGCAGCATATTTGTCATATTCTTCCTGTGTGATGCCGTAGGAGTCAGGAGAATTGTCGGCATATCTGATAAAGGCTTTCAAACTGGAATAAATCTTATCAAATTCCTGAAATGCCTTTGCAAAACGGAGCTGTCCCTCTTTGCTGAGTTCTGCAATGACATCAGGTGTCTTTGCAGTCGTACGCAGATAGGCAAGAGCTTTTGTAAATTCAGCATATACAGTATCCCAATCGGGAGCGAGTGCAGATGCCTTGCCTCCTGCGGAATAAAGAATCAGTGCTTTATCAACTGCTTTTTTGAAGGTGTGCGGTGATTGAAATGTTACAATCTGTCCGCAGGTCTTGCTTTTATCAAAAAGGCGGTTTGTTCTTGAAAATGTCTGTATGATGTCATGTGGGTGCATCGGCTGTCTGTCCATAAAGACTGTTGAAAGACACGGCGCATCAAATCCCGTCAATAATCTGTTCACTACGATTACAAGGTCAAGCTGTTCATCACGGCTCTTGAATTTTGATTTCTTTCTTGCTAAACGGTCATTTAGATTGGTATTATAGCCCCTGATTTCGCCAATTCCGAAAGAAGTGCCGAACATTGCATTATAATCAGCAAGCGATTCTTTCATTTTCGGAACATTGACATCTGTGCTTTCATTATCCTCATCGCTCGAAACAGAATAAGTAATTGCAAATTTTGGAAAATCCGGAAGAACCCGCCTTGTTTCTTCACTGATTGTAACAGAAGTTTCGCCTTTTACGACACGTTTCAGCAAGTCATAATATGCCTGCGCCCGTCCAATTGAATTCACTGTCAGTATCGCTTCATAGGTCTTTCCTCTGCCGTTCTTGAATCCAAGTTTTTCATGCGATTTGTTGAGAATGGTATCAAGTACTTTCAGCATATGTTTTTCTTTTTCATAAACAGACAAATCTTCGTTGCTGTCATCACTTTTCAAATTCTGTGCACCGAGATGCTCCGTCTGAAAGCCTAATACTGCTTCATCACGGATAGCCTCTTTGATAGTATACTTATGCAGACAATACGGCAGTTCTCCCCGATTTACTTTTTCATCATAATTGGAATCACGGCGAAATGCCCCATTGCTGTAAAGCATATCAGTTGTTCTCGGCAAATCGCCCTTTTCGGGATATGCATTCTCTCCAAAGCGTGGCGTTCCTGTGAAGCCGTACCAGAGAGAATTTACGAAAAACTGCGATAATAATCTTTGTGTTACCGGTGTAACAGCTCTGTGACATTCGTCTACGATAAAAGCTACTCGCAGATTTTTAATGCGGTGATATGCCGGCGTTCCCTCTTTGATGCGTTTTTTGATTGCAATTGACAATTTTTGTATCGTGGTGACAATTACCTGCTGATTCTGATTTTTCAGCTTGTTGATTAAATCCTTTACATTGTCCGTTTCATCGACATCAATAATATCATTATTCGCATAAGACTGAAATGCCTGTGTTGTCTGCGTGTCAAGGTCTTTCCGGTCAATCAGGAAAATTGTCTTTTCAATGCTCGGAATGTCAATCAGCAGATTTCTTGCTGCCTTGTAGCTCGTCATGGTCTTGCCTGAACCTGTTGTGTGCCAGATATAGCCCGATTTTCCTTGCCTTGATGCCATTCTGACTGCTTCAATGGCGTGTATCTGATACGGACGGAGCAGGAGAATCCGCCTTGCCTCTTGGTCAAGTACGACATACTTCATCACCATTTGATGGGCTTCGGGGATTTTCAGCACACTTTCTGCAAATTTCAGATAATCCGTAACAGGTTCATTGTTGAAATCCTCCCAGCCGGATAAAAATTTTTCATTCAATTCTTCTTCACTTGCGGCGGCGAAATACTTCGTATCCACGGCATTCGAGACTACAAACATCTGAACAGCTGAGAAAATGCCTGTGAATTTCCCCTCACGAATGTATTTTCTTATCTGACGGAATCCATCAAGATAGGAGTGCTGACGGTTTTTCAACTCAATATGAATCAGCGGAATGCCATTGATTAGCAAAGATACATCAAAACGGCGGTTCTGGCTGTGAATATCCTCCTCGTTCTTTAATGCCCTGTACTGGTTGATAACTTCATACACGCTTGCACCGCCTGCGATGTCGTCACGTTTGAGGACAGTCAGCTGAACCCTTTCCGTGTCCCTCTGCACATAGATGTGTGCAATGCCGTTTTCTCCGGAAATCCATTTTGCGGCATCGTAGAAAGTCGAAAAAGAAAGCTGGTTTTTAACCTGTTCAAATTCCTTGTCGGTGAGGGGGTTGCCGTCAAGGGCTTCCTTGTTGCCTCGCTCCAGAATCAAGCGGAGATTCGCCCATAAATCCGCTTCTGTGCGGAGGTCAGGGCGGTATGTCCACTGGCTTTTCCCCTGTGTTAGCTGTTCAATCAGCTTATTTTCTATTGTTTTTTCTAATTCTGCCATTGATTTCACCGCCTTTATACAAACATTTTCTGCAACAGGGCTTTTTTCATTTTTTGGAGCGTTTCTAACTTACGCTGATGAAGGGTGATAAGGGTGTCAAGCTGTGTGAAGAACTGCCCGATTTTACCTTGTTCACTTAGATTTGTTGGTGCTGAAATCATAGTGTCAGAGATAGCAGATTTTGAAATCGAGGTTACTTTTATTCCTTGCATAAGCGGTATCAGTTGGTCATGATACGATGCCGAATTAAGGTAGAATCCAAGATACGCAGGAGCAAATTTCACCTTCGGTCTACACGGTATTGTATGCAGACCTGATACAATGCTCAAATCCCCGATATTGCCTATTTCTACGCACTTTCCGACAGCTTCATCTTCTGCGGTATCGGCAATAATTATATCTCCGTCCTGCAATTTTGATGATTCAAATTTCTTCGCTTTTTCATTATCGGCAATGAATGGAAGATCAGTACTCTGTGCATCAATATACTCACCAAATTTTATAAGAACATCACCGTAATGAACGTTCTTATAAGTGCCTGTATCCTCACTTAATTCTGCTCTTGATAATGTGTTATTTGAGAGAAAATCAAGTGTATCAGACAGCTTACGCTGTTCCCAAGCATCAGTAAATCCGTCAAACCTGATTTCCGGAACACTCTCACCATTTTGCGGAAACATTTTTTGAAGCATAGATTTCTTGAATTTCTGCAAAGTGGCACACTTACGCTGATGAAGGGTGATAAGTTTATCAAGATTCATAAAATACTTAGAAATATGATTTTGTTCTTCAACAGAAACAGGCATTGTTAATTTTAATTTTTTAAGTTTGCTTAAATACATATAGGTTCGAGATCCACCTTGTTTTTGAAGAATTGCAAATTTTGAAAACTCACTTCCGTAATTCAATTGATATTGTAAATATCTTGAATCTAAATCTTTTGTTGTTGTAAAAACAGGATAAAGTGTACTTACTATGCCGTTTTCGACAATATCATTGATATTAAAATAGAAGATTTCATCATCGGACATATGCCTGTAAGTAAAGTAGCCATAAGGAACTATGTTGTATCCTGTATTATCGGCAGACGCAATTTGATTTCCAGAAAAATATTCTGTTTGCAAAAAAATTCCTTTGCGAGATGAGGTTAAAGCTGGATATTGATTGTTTTCGGTTGTTGTTTCTGTATACTCAATAATATATTTCTCCAACTTACGCTGTTCCCAATCGTCAGTAAATCCGTCAAATCTGATTTTTGGTGTATTGCTCATAAAATGCCCCCCAGTACTTTCATCAGTTCAGCAAGCTCATTTTTCGTAGCATCATCAACAGCGGAAAGTTTGCCCATCTGTGCGATAAGGTCGGCTGATGCTGTGTCCATTTCAGCCGAAATCTCCGAAAATTCGCTTGCAAGGTCATTCAGACTGATTTGTTCTTCCTGCTCAAAAGTATCGACATAGCGGGGAATATTCAAATTATAATCATTCGCCTTGATTTCCTCATAGCTTGCAAGATGTGCCTCTTTCTCCACGTCTTTCCGGCTGGTGTAAAGTTCGATAATATGGTCGATATTCTCCGCACTCATGGAGTTTTGTTTTTTTCCCTTGACAAACTGCTGTGAAGCATCAATAAAGAGAATATCTCGCCCGTCACGATTCTTTTTCAGTGCGATGATAGTTGTCGGGATAGAAGTGTTATAGAACAGATTCGCCGGCAGTCCGATAACGGCATAGATAGCACCGCTGTCAATGAGTTTCTGTCTGATTTTACCCTCAGCCGCCCCACGGAACAGAACCCCATGAGGGAGAATAATCGCCATAGTACCGGTATTTTTCAGATGATAAAACCCATGCAGTAAGAAAGCATAATCCGCCTTTGATTTTGGAGCAAGCACACCATAATCAGAAAAACGGCTGTCATTCAGGAAACCCTGTGAAGCTGACCATTTTGCAGAGTAGGGAGGATTCATCAGCACCATATCGAAATCAGTTTCTTCCTCTGTAGGCCAGTCAGCATCGAGTGTATCGGCATTGTGGAGAATCTGGTTTTCAGGGTCAACCCCATGCAGGAACATATTCATTCTTGCGAGGTTGTAAGTAGTGGTATTAAGTTCCTGTCCGAAATAGCGGATATAATCGGGCTTATGGGAGAACTTTCTTGCATTCAGAAGCAGAGAGCCTGAACCCATAGTAGCATCATAAACCAGAAGCCCCTGTTTATCTTCCTGTCCCTGAATTGCCACACGGGTGAGAATCTGAGAGACTGCCTGCGGAGTATAGAATTCTCCGGCTTTTTTACCTGTTTCGCTTGCGAACTGTTCGATAAGATATTCGTAAGCATCGCCGAGAACATCGCCCTCATAATACATTAAATTGACTTCATTGATAGTCTTAACCAATTCCGAAACGGTAGCGGACTGTTTCTGTTCGCCTGCACCGAGTCTTGTGGAATACAAATCCACATCAGCGAACAGATTCGCAAAGATAGGGTCGGACTGTTCCACATGATTGAAAGCCTTTTTCAGTTCTTCACGCTGAAAAGCACTGTTATTTGCGGCTTCTGCGAGTTTAGTATAAGTCAGTTCCGGTTCAATCGTATAGTGATAGCTTTCCTTGATGTCTTCCAAAAGCTCCTCAGCATCTTCTGTATTATAAACTTCTTCGTATGCTTTCTGTGCTTCTGTCATCGTTTCGGGCTTTTTGTTGTAAAGCAGGTCATAAACGTGAGTCAGAAAAGTATCAGAAAGATACTTATAAAACACGATACCAAGCAGATAGTTTTTATATTCATTAGCGTCCATTTTGCCACGCAGAATATCTGCACCAGCCCAGAGAACACTTAAAAGGTCTTTACTGTTTTCATTTGTAGCCATTGTGATTTCCTCCTGTATAGTCCTATTTTATCCTATTATACCACAAAATCAGGCATTTTTCAAGCGTTCTTTCAATTTTGTGTTTCTTTTTGTAACAGTGATATGCTTGACAGCGTAGGCAACGGCTTTTTTCGTACCAACCAAAACCAGCATTTTCTTCGCTCTGGTGATTCCGGTATAGATTAAATTTCGCTGTAACATGATGAAATGTGTCATCATGACAGGCATGACAACAATGGGATATTCCGACCCCTGCGACTTATGAATTGTAATTGCATAGTATTACAGTTGTAAAAAACGGGATTTCCAATGACAGACAGAAGCAGTCAATTGATGCTGAAGTCTCCATTTTAT
>SVNI01000114.1 GCA_015066975.1 Ruminococcus sp.
GCAATTACATTATAACTCTTTTGGAGTCGGTTGTCTTTACTTTTTGTGCATTTTTTTCAGTTGCTCATTTATAGTTCTTTAGCCTTGACAATATATCCTGACTATGTTATAATAAAATTAACAAAAGAATTGTATCCTGAACTGAAAGGAGTTTGTACTATGGAAGAGAAAATTATCATTACCTGCGACAGTTCTATTGATTTAAGCCCGGAACTGGTGAAAGAATATAATATCAAAATCCTGCCCGTCAATGTCAGAATGGATGATAAAGAATATCTGGATATTGAGGAAATCACTCCTGATGATATTCTGGCTTATCATGATAACTCAGAAGATTTGGCAACTACTGCCGCACCGTCAATACAGCAAGCCTTCCGCTTTTTTACCCGTTTTGTTCATATGGGCTATACTGTGATTCACTTTGCATTGAGCTCCGGTCTTTCTTCTGCTTATTCAAATGCAATAGCAGCAGCAGAAAGCTTCCAGAAAGTAACTGTAATAGACTCCAAAACTGCATCTGTTGCAGGCGGTTTGCTGGTTATTGTTGCTGCCGAAATGCTTCAGGAAGGAAAATCTTCTAAAGAAATCATCCAGGAATCCCGGAGTATTGTGGAAAGACTACAAGAACCCTTTTTGCTGGATGATATCCAGATTCTCTACAAAGGCGGCAGGATTTCAGCACTTTCTTCTTTTATAGGCGGTTTGCTGAAAGTCAAGCCAAGCTTGTATGTACAGAACTCTGACGGCACTTTGCACGGCGGCAAACAATATAAAGGCAAATTTGAAAATGCTGCACCCAAATTCATTCATGACAGTGTCGGTGCAGGCGGAAATATGAATAAAAAACATCTCATGATTGGCCATACCGGACTAAGTGATGCTTTTCTGGAAGATTGCAAAAACCAAATTCAACAGCTTACTAATTTTGAACAGATTCATATTATCCGTGCAGGCAGTACCATTACTTCCCATCTGGGCAGAAATGCGCTGATTCTGGCATGGTATACCAAAACTTGATTTTCGATTTCCCCTGATTTGAAACAAAATACGCTCCGGCAGAACTGTCGGAGCGTATTTTGTTCAGGATTCGTGAATTTTAGCACGAATGATTTTCTTAGAAGCTGTCTTCGGAAATTCTTTTTCACGGAGCACCAGTTTTACAATGCGCTTTGCCGGAGGGAACGTTTCATTCACTTCGTCAATTTTCGCCTGAATTTCAGATGGAATATCTTCAGAAATATAATCCGGATTCGGAAAAATTTCGGCAGTAATTGCACCGTCAGAAGCATAAACGACAATCTCTTTCACGGGCGCGAAATATGCAAACTGATTTTCGATTTCTTCCGGGGAAACATTTTCGCCGTTGGAGAGGATAATCAGATTTTTCTTTCTTCCAGTAATGTAGACATAGCCGTCATCATCCTGATAGCCTAAGTCTCCGGTGCAGAGCCAGCCGTCAGATGTAAGTGATTTTGCAGTTTCTTCCGGGTTGTGATAATATCCCATCATGACAGAGGGGCTTTTCACCTGAATTTCGTGTTCTTCGGTGATTCTGACCTGACAGCCGGGCACGATTCTGCCGACAGATTCAGGTTTTGGACAGCCTTTGACTCCGTTGCAGATACGGGGAGAACATTCCGTCATGCCGTAGCCCTGCGCGATTTCAATTCCAAATTCTTTGTAACCGCTGATAATTTCCGGGCTGAGATACGCTCCGCCGGAATAGATAATATCAAAATTTTCGCCGAATACTTCATGGCCGACAGCAAGCTTATCCGGATTGATTTCGGCCATCTGTTTCATGCGGTTCAGGACAGAACCGGCAATCATAGGCACAAAAGTCGTATTGGTCGGCTGGAATAATTTTAGATTCCGGACGATTCTCATCATGGAATCGTTGATACAGAGCATTCTGCCATACCAGAGAGCACAGAGAATATCACAGGTGAAACAGAACACATGATGAACCGGCAGGACAGTCATTCTTTTTTCGCCGTGATAGCCGAGGTCTGGTTCACAGGTAGTATTATCAATCAGATTGCCGTGACTAAGCATGACCCCTTTGCTCTGTCCGGTTGTTCCGGATGTGAATAAAATCGCCGACAGGTCAGAAACTTTCGGCATTCCGGAAGGGATTTTTCCCTGATATGGTTCTGTCAGTGCCGGAATTTCCGACAGACTGATGAAATATTTCACAGCAGGGCAGAGAGATTTCAAAGTTTCCTGTTCTTTCACATGTTTGTCATCCAGAAAGACAATTACACTATCAGAACGGTTAATTTCATCTGCGATTTTTTCAATACTGTTGGAAGCATCCAGCGGTACGGAAACATCATTTCCGCACTGCACCCCGAACCACGCTGTCAGATATGTGTAACTTGTTGTTCCCACCAGAGAAGCATGAATTCTCTGTTCCGGGAACGTTTCCTGAAGCCATGCGCCGAGTGCATCACAGTCCAGCCGGAACTGATGAAAGCTTTTGTCCTGAAACTGTTTTTTCACAATTTCACGGGTGAAAATTTCCTCGCCAAAGCGTTCATCTGCTTGATAAACCAGTTCTTTAATTGTTGTTATTTTCATGCAGAAATCTCCTCGAAATAAGAAGCCAGTGCGCCGACAGTTTTTCGGGCAGAAGCCTCATCCTGGTCGATTTCAATATCAAATTCTTCTTCAGCATCACCAAGCATAGAAACAAAATCATAGGAATTGAAGCCTAAATCTTCGGAAAATTTAGAATTTTCAGTAATTTCTTCCGGATTGACTTCGACATAATTGCAGATTAATTCTTTTAATTTTTCAAACATAATATAAAACCTCCGTATAATAAATTCAAGTCATATCAATAATTTCCTGCACGGTCTTGTCCGGATTTTCAATGCTCCGGAACAGTACACGGCCGGTGAAATAATACAGAAATTCGATTTCTTCAGGGGTAGCAACTGCCGTCTGATAACCGAAATAGAAATTCAGTCCGCCGTCGCCGGGACGGTGCATTGCGGTGATGTACATCGGCATAGGCTGACGACCGCTTGTGTACCATCTGCTCTTGAAGCCGATATTTTTCAGATACGGGATAAAGCTTTTGGAACTTGCCGGCTGATAGGTGAATGCTACACTATCATATACAGCACCTTCTGCACCGCCGTAGTGCATACGCTGTTCATAATAGCATCTCAATGTCGAATAGTCGGCATGTAAGAACATATCCTGCTGTTCTTTCTTGATAATTTTCATGGATTCCAGTACAGTTGCAGCAGGTTCTATAATAGTTCTCAAAGGGAAACAGTTCATTCTGACACCGCCGCATTTTTTGTTTAATACAGTCGAACGTCTGCTGACGAAATTCTTGATAGTAATATCTGTTTCGTTATGATTGAACTTAGAAAGCACTGTCCGGATGGCATGAAGAATCACCACGCTGACAGGAATATCATACTGTTCTGCAAACTTCAGAATCTTATCAGTAGATTCCTTGCTGAGTTCGTACACGATAGTATTACCTGCACCGTCCGGAGAAGGAAGCCGTCCCCATCTTTGATTGGGATTTCCGCTTTCCTGACGTTGCTGCTGTAATCTTCCGAATCCTGTAAAGTCTGTATACATTGGTTCAGGCTGTGCCAGCTTGTTATGCCAGTATTCCATATCACGGGCTTGTCTCTTACTGCCTTCATATGTCATATCTTTCTTGACAGATTCGATATAAGAAGTCATCGGGGTCGGATACGGCATGTTATACATCAGATAGCAGTAAATGCTCATGACATCTTTTACGAAGGTAATCACTGAGCTGGAATCCATGCACACATGATGTACATTCAGGTAGAATCCATTGTATCCGTCAGGCATGGAAACAATCACGATTCTGGAAAGGTCTCCCCGATAGGTATCGAACGGCTGGGAAGTCCATTTCTGCATGACTTCGTGTGCCTTATCCTCGTCCCATGCGGAAAAGTCATAGTATTCAAAATACTGATTCTTATACGGCATGACATACTGCCAGAGCTCACCGGTTTCGGGGTCTTTCCAAAGACGCAGACGCATGGATTCGCATCGTTCAATAGCACGATTGAGTGCTTCTCTGAGGGCAGCGATATTCATTTCAAACTGAAAGAACTGTCCTGTTCCGATATTGACGATTTCGTCAGACGGGCTGAGTTGTAAAGTGTACATGTGAACCATCTGGGCAGGTGTGACGGGATAGCAGTCACGCTTGATGCCTCCGATAATTTTTTCCATAAAAAATCCCTCCGTGATTTTGTTTGTCAGATGTGAGTCGCTTGGATGTTATCATCATTTTATCACGTTCCTGACAGTTTGTCAAGCACTTTTTGGAAGATTTTACAAAAACGTAAATTTCAACAGAAATTTAATATTCCAGAACAGTAAATTCCGTATAAATCAGAAAAACTCTCGTAAAAAACGGGAGTTTTTCGACAGGATTCTATTAATTATTCGATATTCCAGACGACTTCAATCCGTTCAGATTCTTTCTGTTCAGGAGCTTTCAGCGAATCGGAAGCAGATTTTCCTCTTAGCTGGTCGGAACAGGCGCAGGCCGGAACAGCAAATTCATCATTCTGATTTCTGAAATTTCTGTCCATGATGACTTCTTCCAAGCCGATAATTTTCTGATGCATGGCTTCGGCGAGCATTTCGGCTTTTTGTCTGGAATCTTCCACAGCTTCTTTCAGAAGTGCCTTCCGTACTTCCGGCAGATTGGAAATATAAAACTCTGTTGTCATGATAATATTAAATGCAGATTTCTGAATCCAGAAATCAAACTGATTCAGCAGAGCCATATCAAACGGAAAGTCGAGCCGGATTTTTCGCACGGAATAATATTCTTCTTTTTTGGAATAGGATTTCTCAGTTCTGAAGTCTTCCAGACGGATTTCGGAAACGGCAATCTGATTTTCCTGAAGCAGGGAAAGAAAGCTGTCGCAGTTCTGCATTGCTTTTTTGGAAGTTTCGGAAACAGATGCACCTCCTGCCATGAAGGCAAGATAGATATGCACTGCATCACACGGGATGTTTCTTTCTGCCGTGCCGATGATATTTAATTTGCTCATGTATTATTTTACCTCCGGCAGATTGGCAAAGCCTTTTTCTAAGTCTTCATCTGTGGGGATGTAGTCAGTCATCACGCCGTCGTTAAACTTCTGATAAGCAACCATATCAAAATAGCCTGTACCTGTCAGACCAAACAGGATAGTCTTTTCTTCACCAGTTTCCTTGCATTTGAGAGCTTCATCAATCGCTGCTCTGATAGCATGACTGCTTTCCGGAGCAGGCAGAGTGCCTTCGATTCTTGCAAACTGCTGTGCTGCTGCGAAAACGGCAGTCTGTTCGACGCTTCTTGCTTCCATTAAGCCTTCATCATAGAGTTCAGACAGCACACTGCTCATACCGTGATAGCGCAGACCGCCTGCATGGTTTGCAGAGGGGATAAATCCGCTTCCGAGGGTGTACATCTTCGCCAGTGGACAAACTTTTCCAGTATCGCAGTAGTCATAAACATATTTACCGCGTGTCAGAGACGGACAGGAAGCAGGTTCTACAGCAATGAATTTATAATCCGCTTCACCGCGGAGTTTTCTGCCCATGAACGGAGAAATCAGACCGCCCAGATTCGAGCCGCCGCCAGCACAGCCAATGATGATATCCGGCTTGATGTCATACTTATCACAAGCGGCTATGGTTTCCAGACCAATGATTGACTGATGCAGAAGCACCTGTGACAGCACAGAACCTAATACATAACGATAGCCCTCATTGGTGACAGCGCATTCCACAGCTTCGGAAATTGCACAGCCCAGAGAACCGCTTGTGCCGGGGAATTCTTCAAGAATCTTTCTGCCGACTTCGGTCGTATCAGACGGGGAGGGGGTTACGTTTGCGCCGTAAGTTCTCATGACTTCGCGGCGGAACGGCTTCTGTTCGTAGGAGCATTTTACCATGAACACTTTACAGTCCAGTCCGAAATAAGAACATGCCATTGCAAGTGCCGTACCCCACTGACCTGCGCCGGTTTCGGTAGTAACACCTTTCAGACCCTGCTGTTTTGCATAGTAAGCCTGTGCAATCGAGCTGTTGAGCTTATGGCTTCCGGAAGTATTGTTGCCCTCGAATTTATAATAAATCTTTGCAGGTGTGCCAAGTGCCTTTTCTAAGAAATAAGCTCTTGTCAGCGGTGACGGGCGGTACATCCGGTAGAAGCTAAGAATTTCTTCCGGAATATCAATATAAGCATCATCATTGTTCAGCTCCTGCTTTGCCAGTTCTGTACAGAAGATATTGCTTAATTCTTCGAGC
>SVNI01000115.1 GCA_015066975.1 Ruminococcus sp.
TCTGCCGACATCTGCTGTACCTTCTTTTGCATAATTTGTCCAGAGCATTTCTCCTGTAGAGGCATTGTAGAAATATTCAAGCAGACCATACGGATTATTCTGCTGAATACCGTAGCCCATCATTTCTCTGCCGTTGTTGCTATTATCGAAAGAGCCGACAAACCAGCGGTCTCCATGAACAATTTCATCAATATGATAGCGGAGCGAACCATCACCGTTCAGAGCATACCCCATATGAAGAACTTCATCTTTTCCGTCATAATCCACATCTGCTACACGAATCTGATGTGCTTCTGCATAACCATTTTTATATTCAGTACGGTCGTTAAAAAGGATTTCATTTTTATATTTCCAGTGCATTCCGAATGTACCGTCAGCCTGATAGCCGAAAGCCGCTGTCATGGAATTGAATGTTTTATCTTTATTACGATTTTTCATCCAGCAGACAACACTGGGATGAATGCCGTCAAGATAGCCGATTTCCATCATACAAGCCATAGAACCGATATGAGCATAATCCTGTGGAACAGGACAGGAGGCTTTTAAAGTACCTGTCCGTCCGTCAATAACAGCAATTTCCTGTGCCTGTGTATCTGCATTATGATATACTTTTCCGTCACCGAATGTCACACCGTCCGCAATACGCAGACAAATATCTGCATAGCCGTCACTGTCCATATCATAAACCGTAACACCATCCCACATGCCTACATCAATTGCAGATGCACCAGGAGAAATGTTATTTTTATTTTCAGAATTATAACCGAGGTCGATGGTATACAAATAAGTACCATCATTTTTGTATGCTTCTAATTTCTGATGCTCGTCTGTATTTCTGTCAACCAGATAATCATAAGTGCCGTCACCATCGAAATCGCCTACCCAGACAAAATGAATCTTACTGCCGGATTTGATATTGACAATACGGACATTCTGTATGGAATTGGCTGGAAGTGTATCGCTGCAGTTTGATTCGTATTCCCTGCCGTTTATGACCGCTTTTACGGAATAAGTATTATCTTTTTTTAAATCTGCTTTATTGTCGGTAAAATTTGTTCCGTTTGTAAGCGGAGCATCATTGATTTTCTCTGTTTTTCCGTCAGTTGTCCGATAAACATTGAATGCTGTGTCCGGTGTATCGGATGCCAGAGAACGCCAGCTTATGAATACAGAATTTCCAGTACTGACTGCACTCACCCCACGGTTAAGGTATTCCATTTTTCGTTTACCGGCTAATGGCTTTACAGAAGGTTCAAGAGTTGGTTCAGTTGATTCAGAAGTCAATTCTTCAACAGGAATTTCAGCAATATCCGGTGAAAACCGAATCGGATTGATTTTTGCACGTTTATGAAGATAATCTGTCAGAAGCCGAACATCTGCACTGTCAACCTTTCCGTCAGAAGTCACATCTGCAATACCGGCAGTCAAGGTATCGAAATTATTTTTTTGCAGATGCTTTTTCAAAAGCACTAAATCATAGATATTGATAATATTGTCCTGATTCAAATCGCCCCGCAGATAGGTCTGAGGTTCTTCATAAGGCTTGACGACAGCAAAATAATTCACAGAATTTGCATTGCCGTTCATACCAATTGTAATAATTTCATCTTTGCTGACATCTTTCCGGTAAATCTGATATGTCACAACCGGATTTCCGTCATCTTTAAGGGAATCATTGGTTTTTGTCCATGAGTTCAGCCATTCCGGTTTTGCAGTTTCCAGACGGCTGTCAACACCGAGAAATACAGTCGCATTCTCTGAAACTGTAAAACTTGCCTGATTTCCCTGATATTTCTTTGAATTACAAGCTGTTTTAATCCATTCTGCACCGCTGAATTTTTCCGGCATTTCAGTGAAATGAAAATTTCTGTCTCCGAATACAGCATCTCCGGTTTTCAGATTTTCCTGAATGCTCCAGTTAACAGCATTATTCACATCATCAACATGCAGATTCCTGATAAGATTTCCATTTAAAGGCTGTAATTCTGTAGGAGGCTGAGTTTCTTCCGTTGGGTTCTGTACCGTTCCGGAAGATGTTCCAATCAGAGTAAAATCATCAGTTTTCACCCATGCACCAGCTTTTGCATCCGTATAAATACCGACTTCGCAAGTTCCGTTTGTAACCTGAATATCAGGAATTGTAATTTCTTTCCAGTTATTTCCGGCATCTTTGATAGTTGCCTGTCTGTCCTGACCGCCATAGCCTTTGACATACACATAGCTTTGATTGATAGAGCCATTGCTTTTAGCATAGGCTTTCAGTGTGTAAGTACCGTTCGGAAGCGTGACATTCTGCGATAAAATTCCTTTAAAATCTTTATCGCTCCAGTGCTGCATACACCAGTTTCCGGTTCTTCCGCCTTTGGAGTTGGAATTGCCTGTTCCGGAATTTTTCCATCCCGCCATAGAGGACTGTGAAACACGGTCAGCATCAAAACTCGGATTCAGAATCCAGTTGTTATTCTCGCCGATTTTCCATTCTCCTGTTTTAGCATTCAGATGAAATTCCGATACAGAATTGAATTTGACATGTGTTCCGTTCACGGTCAAAGGCACCCACTGATTATAGCCTAATCCGTTTCCGGCGAAATCTGACCATCTGTCACCACAGAACAGAACAGTTTCTTCTTTCGAGCCTTTGACAGTATAGAAAAATCCTGTCTGTGTCACATGGGAAAAATCTGCATCTGTCCCCTCCATGACTTCCCATTTTGTATAAGGTCCGTAAATATTATCAGATGACATATAGTAGCTGTGCGAAGCATTCCACCCGTGCAGGTCAGAAGCACAGAAATAATATCTGCCCTTATATTTGAACATGCAGTTTCCCTCACGTCCTGACCCTTTGGCAACTTCTTTCGCCGGTTCTGCGGCGAGAAAATCACTTTCACGGAGCTTTGCAACATATTGATGCCCTCGCCCGCCTTTATTGGAACAAATCAAATAAGCCTGACCGTCATCATCTACAAAAACAGTCTGGTCGCCTGTACCTTGTTTCAGAACATTCGGAATCTGGTCCTGTACGTTTTTGACTTCAAAATTTCCGGTCGGAGAAGAACAGCTTGCAAACAGAACGCTGTCATTATACTGTGTCACAAGAACATACTGTTTCGATTTCGGACAGTAAGCGACACCCAGTCTGCCGACCCAGTAAGCCCAGTTCCATCCTTTGGAATTCGGAGTCAGCACATCATTTTCAAATTTCCAGTTGACTAAATCCTTAGAAGAATAACAGGAAACAGATACAAAACTGTAATCTTCATTTTTCTTGGACGGATTCGCCGCATAAGTTTCCGCACCTTTATAATGCACACCATACCAGTAGTAAGTATCACCGAATTTGAAAATGCCTCCGCCCTGCGAATAGATATTCTGCCCTCTGGTGTCTTTCCAGAAACAGTCATTCACAATCAGGTCATTCACAGCATTCACATGCAGATTCGGCATTCCTGAAAAAGAACTGCACAGCATAGCCGAACCAAGAAGAAAAGCAGTTATTTTCTTAAAAGATTTCATGAAAAATTCCTCCTTGTATCATAAGTTTTAAAGATTCACGATTCGTTCATAATTTCTAAACTTATTATACAAGATTTAAGAAACTTTGACTATAGGCAGTTGTGTGCAGTTTGTGATATATTTTGATTGTACTTGCTTTTGCTATGTCTTTTTGTCATCTGTTTTTGAAAAATCGGATTACAATATTACATAATCATTTTTTATATTTCTCTCTGTAGGCTGATGGTGTTAGAGATTCTGCTTTCCGGAACTGCTTTGTAAAGTAGATATAAGAGGTATATCCGCATAATTCAGCAATTTCTGTGATACTCTTTTCCGTGCTGATGAGTAAATTCTTCGCCTTTTCCATGCGGAGCGAAATTACAGTTTCGATAATTCCGCTTCCGAAAAACTGCTTATAGGATTTTTGCAGATGCCCTCTGCTGATATGCAAATTTTCAGCAATTTCATCAATATGCCATTCAGCTTCCGGATGACTGCGGATTTCAGCCTGTAACTGACAGAGTTTTTCAAACAGCGGATTCTGTTCTTTTCGTTTCTGAATGGTATAAGTATAACGAGTTTTCAACATTGCCTGCTGTAAATTCCTGTAAAAATCAGGAGGCTGATACTCCGTTTCTCCGATGGTGAAAGGAAGCTGATGCAGACCGCTGTCATGTTTCAGAGCCTGAAACAACCGTTCTGATAAGTTTTCCTGATTTGTCAGGATGATAAAGCTGTCCGGTGCGGAAGAACAGCAGACAGCCGTTTCCGGAACAGCATTCCGGAGCGTATCGGCAAAATACCGCCGTTTTTTATTGAATTCTTCCGGTGTATACTGACAGAATAATAATTTAAAATCAGTAATTTCAAGATAAATCAATAAGTTCTTCTGAATTCTCTGCAAATTTTCTTTCAGTGTCTGCAAAGTGATAAAGCCTGTAACAGAATCTTTCTGATAATTTTCAAGAAGATACACACCGCTTTGACGTTTCTGATACAGTGTCAGAAGTGTATCTGCTGCGTTGATATACTGAATATAAGTATCATCATAAACACAAGGCAGTTTTCCAAAAGATAACGCTGTATAGCCAAAGCAGTTATCTTCACTGTGCAGAGAGGTCAGAAAATAAGCACAGGGCTTTTCCTGTCCGAAAAATGGCAGAACTTCATCAGCAGAAAATTCTGTTTCCGGCATGGTCAATTCACCATTGCAGAAACGCTCTGCGGAAATCTGCATTCTGCTCTGATGTGAAAATTTTTTCAAAGTATCTTCCTGATTTTTCATGATTCCGGCGAAATTTTCCGTAAGGCAGATACAGAAATGCCGCATTTTGTAGAAATAAAAAGCGTTTCCGGCTATTTTCCGGAGTGCATCAGAAAAATTCTGCTCCTGAGAGAGAGTCAGAATCATATCTGTCCGGTCGAGTCCGTCATGAAAAATTTTTCTGACAATCTTTTCACGGCGTTTTGAAACCGGATTTTCTGAAAGTTTCCGGCATCCGCATGTCATGCCGATTCTGATTCCCTCATGATGTGTTTTGATTCGGCTGGGAATTGCACCTGTCAGCGTTCTGTAAAGCCGCCGGAAGGCATCTGCTCCGAGCTGAAAATTATCTCGTCTGTAGCTTGTAATCCGGCTGTCAGCGTCAAAATCTCTTGTTTCACAGTCAAATCCTGCGACAGCGATTTCTTCCGGAACACGGATTCCGCCGTTCATCAGCGATTCTATTAAAGCTTTTGCAGAAATATCATTTCCGCAGACAATGGCTTCCGGCTTTTCCAGAGTTCCGGAGATGATTTTTTCAGCGAGTTCCTTTGCACTGTCTTTCCAGTAATCGCCGTAGAAATAATAATTTTTATCATAATATAAATGATGTTTTTCCATTGCTTCAAAATAGCCGGAAAGCCGCTGTACTGCATCCGGAAACTGTGCAGGACCTGTCAGACAGTAAATTTTCTGAAAACCGTGTTCTGTAATCAGATGTTCCGTCAGATTCCGGAATGGTCTGGAATCATCAGCAGCAGTATTTTCAAAATAGGGATGACTGTCACCGCCGTCAATCAGCATGACAGGCTTACCGCTCTGTTTCAGGAGCTTGTCCAGATGTGCTGAAACTTCCGGATTAAATACAAATCTGGAATCATATAAAAATCCGTCAAATTTTTCGGATAAAATCAATTCAAAAATATTCTGTTCTGCCTTTCTGAATGCATTGGCAGTTTTTCCCAGATGATAAACAGATGATAACACTGCAATATCACAGTCCGAATGAAATGCCTGACTGATGACGCCTTCTATTACATTGGCGGTTCGTTCATAATTGGGTTCTATCGCAACCACACCAATTAAAAGCCGTTTCTTCTTCATGAAACATTCCCCTTTCATAAAGTGCTATGTCTTATTATATCATAAATTTCTGATAATTGCAACAAAAAACACCGCCTCCAATGAAAAGACGGTGTTTTATATTGGGGAATTTAATGAAGAAGTCTGAATTCTATCATACAAGTTTCTGACGAATCATTTCGTCTGCAACAAGTTTGGCTACAGCTTTCGCTCCTGTTTCTGTAAAATGTGTCATGTCTGTACTGCCTGTAGAACACATATGATACTGATAAGCGGCATCATAGCCAATTGTATTATAATGCTGTACCATCAGACTGTTGAGGTCAATACAAGGAATCTGATAATAAGCAGATAATTTTTTCATAGCATCACAATAGTTCTGATAGCTGTTTTCAAATCTGCCGTTTTTATAGGATTTCAGAGAAAGGACGGTAGTAATCAGTACCGGCGT
>SVNI01000116.1:0-1780 GCA_015066975.1 Ruminococcus sp.
AAGCCGAATCAGATGTCCGGCGGACAGATGCAGAGGGTCGCCATTGCAAGAGCACTGGTGAACAATCCGGCTATCCTGCTCGCAGATGAGCCTACCGGAGCACTGGATTCTGATACCAGTGTTCAGGTAATGGAAATGCTGAAAGAAGTGGCCAAAGACAGGCTGGTCATCATGGTAACGCATAATCCTGAACTCGCCTATGAATATGCTACCAGAATCGTCAAGGTCAAAGATGGAAAAATCCGCGAAGACTCCATGCCGTTCACTTCCGGAGAGGAACAGCCCGGCCGTCATGAAAACATGGGCAAGTCTTCCATGTCCCTGACGACAGCACTAGGTCTGAGCTTCAACAATCTCCGGACGAAAAAAGGCAGAACGCTTCTGACAGCTTTTGCCGGCTCTATCGGCATTATCGGAATTGCTCTGATTTTATCGCTTTCCAACGGAGTCAATACTTATATTCAGGATTTGCAGAAAGACACTATGACAGCGTATCCGATTTCGATTGAAGCACAGTCTTTTGATTTCACATCCCTGATGCTTTCCGGACAGGATAAGAAAAAAGAAAAAATCCTTGGCGAAGCTGACCATAAGCTTGACGGTGTGTATTCTGACGGAAGCAATCTGGAAATGGCATCTACATTCCAGACAAGCATCAAATCCAATAATCTGACGGATTTCAAGAACTATCTGGATGACCCCGAAAGCGAAATAAATAATTATATCGGCGAAAACGGCGTTGTCTATAATTATGATACTAAATTCAGCGTCTATACTTATGATGAAAATGATACGCTCGTGAATACAGACGGCAGTACTCTTTCTGATAATAATAACTACATGGTCAATATGATGCTGACAACCAGTTTCACCAGCAGTACATTTTCCAGCAGTACAAACCATTTTGAACAGCTCATGCCCGGCGCAGACGGCACGCTTGTCAGCCCGACCATTACCGACCATTATGATATTTTATACGGTTCTATGCCGAGTGCCTATAACGAAGTCGTTCTTGTTCTGGACAAACAGAACGAAATTCCGCTGACAACTCTATATCAGCTCGGATTTTTCCCGTCAGATGAATATGATGATATTATGAAACGAGTCAAGGACGGCGAAGAAGTTTCCCTTGATTCCAGAAAAATCAGCTATACAGAAATATGCAGTCAGAAATTCTATCTTCTTCCTGAATGTGATATGTACGAAGAAAATGCAGACGGCTTGTTTCAGAAGATAGATTCCAAAAATACGGAGAAACTAGAAAATCTTCTTGAGAATGCTCTGGAAATCACAATTTCCGGTGTTATCCGTCCCAATGACGATACAGATACCAATCTGATTAACAGTGCCATCGGCTACACCAGCGCACTGACGGAATATCTGATTGACTATACTAACAAGAGCGATGTTGTCAAGGCACAGGAAAAACAGGAAAAAATCAACATCCTGACGGGAATGCATTTTGATGCGGATGACAGCAAAGATAAAAAACTGGAAGATATTAAAAGCTATATCAGCAGGATGGGCATTTCCGAAAAAGCCCTGATGTATCAGACAGTCGCCATGATTGAAAAAATGAACAAGCCGGATTCCGAAGAAGAAACGGAATCTTCCACAGAAAGTTCTTTCAAGGAACTTTCTTATCAGTCCCCCCGTGATGCACAGGTGTTCGGGCTGGCATTCCGCCCGGATTCCGCTTCTGTCATGAGGCTTTCTGATATGGAAATTTCTGATACAGAATCAGAATTCACTGAACTGACAGAAGTCCCCCTCACCGAAG
>SVNI01000116.1:1790-6287 GCA_015066975.1 Ruminococcus sp.
AAGAAGAATCCCTTTCCGAACTAACCGAACCGGAAACAGAATTTTTTACTGAAACAGAACCTTCGGAAGAATTCACAGAATCTGAAACAGAAGAAACTACCGAAGAATCCGTTTCAGAAACAGAAACAGAATCCGAAACCGAATCGGAAACAGAAGCCTCCCCTGTTCCGGAAGATTTAACTCCCGAAATGCTGGAACAATATCTTGAAATGCTGAAAGACAATATCGCCAGTGCTATCGGTACGGGTAAGGAAAATATCGAAACAGCTATCGAAAACGGCAGAAATGCCGTTAATGAAGAAAGACAGAAAATCGATAACGCTTCCAATGCCGGAAAAGAACTGCTGACTGATTTCTATGATACACTGAAAGCGATTTCCACGCTTGGAAAGTTAATTCCGGATACCAGCTCCATGACGCAGGAAGATTTGCTTAGAATGTATCTGGAACAGATGGGCGGAGGTGCTTCCGGCGGTATGAATATGCAGGATTTAATGTCCATGTATGCATCTGCATCCGGTATGCAGGACTTATTGAATCAGAATTCCGGCGGACAGAGCCTTCAGGATTTAATGTCTATGTACACGGCTGCATCCGGTATGCAGGATTTGCTTTCCATGGCGAACAATCCGGCATCTGCTCTTGGTGGTGCGTCCGCTCAGGACTTGATGTCCATGTATACAGCAGCATCTGGAGTATCTCAGGAAGATTTGATGAAAATGTATCTCCAGGATTCTGCATCCGGTACATCCGGAACATCTGCACAGGATTTGATGTCTGCTTATGCCTCAGCATCCGGAACTTCTATGCAGGATTTAATGTCAGCTTATGCCTCCTCGACAGGCATGTCAACGGATGAACTTATGAAGATGTATTCCGCACAGGCAGAAAGCGGAAGCGATGCTTCCGGAAAAACCATGACCCCCGAAGAAATGATGAAAGCCTATATGGACGGCAGTATGTCTCAGGAAGAACTTATGACCATCTATGCCCAGCAGCAGGGATTCTCTCAGGAGGACATGCAGGAAATGATGCAGCTCGCAGGCATGTCTGAAACGGAACTTGCTCAGAAAATGGATGATTATATGCAGAATCCCGAAGAAGATACCCTTCTGGAACTCTATGACAGATATATTGCATCCGGAAGCTATGATGACAATCTCAGTATTTTCGGTGTTGTCAGCATGGATGCTCCTTCCAGCATTGAACTCTATGTTGACAGCTTTGAAGCCAAGGAATCTGTTCAGAAATGCATTGAAGACTATAACAAGGACAAATCCGAAGAAAACCAAATCAGCTATACAGATTATGTGGGCTTGCTGATGAGTTCTGTCACTACAATTGTGAATGTGATTTCTTATATTTTAATTGCCTTTGTTGCAGTTTCTCTGGTAGTATCTTCTATCATGATTGGCATCATCACTTATATTTCTGTTCTGGAACGCACGAAAGAAATCGGAATTCTCCGGGCTATCGGCGCATCAAAGCAGAATATCTCACAGGTATTTAATGCGGAAACGTTCATTATCGGCTTATGTTCGGGGCTGATTGGTGTCGGGATGACAGAACTGCTTCTGATTCCAGCTAATATGATTATACATTCGCTTGCGGATACAGATGCTGTCAGTGCGATTCTGCCTTTTGCGGCGGCAATCATTCTGGTAATCATCAGTGTTGTTCTGACGCTTATCGGCGGACTGATTCCCGCAAAGAAAGCCGCGACAAAAGACCCTGTTACCGCACTGCGGACGGAATAAATTTCATTTTCTGCAAAGCATCCCCTGTCTTCCGGCAGGGGATGCTTTTATTCATAAAAGATTCACAAAAAATTCACATAAAAATCTGTAATCAGAAGCCCCCTTCCGGTGTTATTACTAACAGAGAGGATGAATTACATCATGCATGACAAACTCATTACTTATCTGAAATATCAATGGCCTCTGTTTCTGATTCTTCTGCTGATAATAATTAATTTATGTCTGGTGCTGGTACTGCTGTTCACACCGGCAGAAAACGGCACAGAATCCGGAACAGAATCTACACAGACGATTCAACAGCTCTATGAAATTACTGACGGTCTGGGCGAAATGGAATCTGTTATGGAAGTACTGACACTTCACGGCAGTGTACAGTATTATGCGGATGACGAAAACTGGCTCTATTTTGAACAGATGGCCGGCGGTTTCCGCATGACACTCGGCAAAAATACAGATGATGTCTCCTATCTGGAGTATGAACAGAACGGCATCCGCTATACCTGCATTCAGGAAACACTTGGTTCTGAACTTGCATGGGAAGATGAAAACGGCTACATGTTCTATTTATATTCCTCCATGGATGTGGAACAGCTTCTGTATATTGCCGGACATTTACAGCTTCGCACGGAAAGCGAGGAGACAGCATGATTGCTCTGCTCCTGCATCAGTTCGGCACACCGGAAGAAAAATCCAAACTCCGGAAACTCTATGAATTATACTGTCAGAATATGTACAGTGTCGCCTATCCGATTCTGAAAGATGCCTATCTTGCAGAAGATGCTGTGCATAACGCTTTCCTTCGGGTTTCCGGCTGTCTGGACAGAATCGGCGCGCCGGAAGAAAAAACTTCACGGAATTATCTGCTGATTATCGCACGGAATGAAGCTATCAGAATCTATCAGCAGAATCAGAAACAGTTCCCTGTGGAAGAATTTGAAGAAAACATTCCGGATTTGCAGAATATCGAACTCGAAACAGAATCCAGAGAAGTTCAGAAACGGATTTTTGAGTTAATCCGTTCGCTAGAGCCGATTTATGCCGATATTCTGATGCTGAAATTCCGCTATGAGCTGGAAGATGAAGAAATTGCCCATATGCTCGGCATTACTGTCGATAATGCCAGAGTCCGCCTGCACCGTGCAAGAAATAAACTCAAACGCAAGCTTTCGGAGGTGTACGAAAATGAATGATAATCAACTGAATCAACTTATTTCTGAAAGCCTGAAAACGGATGAAGATTTCTTTCCGGAAATGACGGAAATGCATACTTTTTCCGGAAAATTCAAGAAAAACATGACATCTCTGCTCCGTGAGCAGGAAACACAGATATCACACATCAGGAACAGACATGCTCTGAAATGGTGGTTTGTGCTTGTGGCAGTGTTTCTGTCAGTTTCAGCCTGTTCTCTGACGGCATACGGTTCGAAGACGAATCATATTCATTTCTTTGCGGATAAATTTTCAGAATATCAGCCACTGGAAGAAATGGAAGATGATGCGCCTGCCAGTGCCAAACTCGCTTACGATTTGGATGCCCTTGCTGAAAAATATGACAGCGGTGTTGAAATTGTCAACGGCGAACAGTATACCAGATTTTTTGTCAATCCGGAAACAAATGCTTTCTTTGAATTTTCCAGTTATCCCAAAATCTTTTTCCGGTGGCATTCCGCAATAGAAAATCCGGAAACCATTACGCTTGGTGATAAGAAAATTACTTTTTTTACGGATAAAAACCAGATTCATTATGCGCTCTGGAGTGCTTCTGCAACGGTTTTTGTTGTCCGTTCGGATATGTCCAGAGAACAGATGCTTCAAGAGATAGATTCAATTCAAATCTATGAAATAGTTTAAAATTTAAGAAAAGAGGTTGATTTTTATGTTGCATCAGAAAATCAGAAAGAGAATGGCTTTATTTGTATCCTGTCTGCTGTTTGCCGGAGCTTGTCTGCCGGCTCATGCAGATGAATCCCTTGTGCTTATCCGGGATGAAAACAATCAGATGCAGTTGATTACCGAAACTGACCCGTTTTCTGAATATACCAGGAATAATTATGCACATTATTCTGCTTACTATCAAAAAGGCGAACACGGAGAAATTCTGTATACCATGCATCATAAGCTGACTCAGGTATGCTATGCCGTAACAGATGGTTCTGACATTCCGGAAGATTTTATCCATCCGTCATGGTGGGATGAAGATTCCCTGTTTCAGATGACTGTTGAGGAAATTACGCCAGAACAGTTAGCCTATGATGATATAACAGAATCTTATCTTGCATATTCCGAAGAATGCAAAGACTGGTTCAGCAAGTATCCGGAAGGTGCTCGGCTGTTCAGCATCTCCTACAGCTTTGAATATCGTCATCAGTGGGAAGCCCTCTCGAAAGAATTATCCTTCCGTGACGGCATACTTGATGTATTCTACCGCTGGGAGGACAGCTCCGGCACGGCGATGTGGGACGGAACAGATTTATTCGGCTATACCAGAGAATACAGCGATTCCGTTGATGACAATACTTCTGAAATTTCCGGACTTACAGAAGAAGAAACACAGCAGTTAAAAGAACATTGCGAAGAATATAGGGCTTGGCTCAAATCATGGAAAGAATGGCGGGAGACTATCAACACCGAAACCATGACCCCGGCTGAAATCGAAGCTTCCAGAATTTCCGCCGGAATCGAATCTGAATATGATATGACCATAAAGCATATTGAATTCATCAATCAGCTTTCTGAAAAT
>SVNI01000117.1 GCA_015066975.1 Ruminococcus sp.
TTGTCTTATGCTGCTGGGGCTGTTCGCACCGTATCTGTGGCATTACTATTTTTTAGAAAATACCACGCAGAAGATTTATATTCTCTACAACCGCGCAGCCGCACTTGATGACAAGGCCGACTATCCCAACACTGACAAAATCACTGACAAACTGGGACAGTTCTGATTTTATTTTTCTAAGAAAGGAATTATGATTTTTATGGACAAAAATCAAACCCCCGAAACTCCCGAACAGGAAGAAGAATATACCGGTATTCTGGGAGACTATCAGGAATCAGCCGAACCGGAAGAAACACCGGAAGTTCCGGCTGAACCGCTTTCTGATTCTGCGGAAAAGACAAAGAAAAACAGTGCGCTGAAAATTGCCGGAATTGCCGTCGCCTCTGCTGCTATTCTTGGCTGTCTGGGATTTCTCGGAGTCAAGGTCTGGAATAATCCGGACAGAACTGCGGAAACATCTTCACAAAGTGAGGTTTCAGCATCTGAAGAAAACAGCTCTGCTTCTGATGCCGCCGCTTCCCTGCCGGCTAATCCGGATGCGGCTGTTTATTCTGAAAATGGCGAAATTTCTAAAAATCTGATGGAATGTTTCTATCATGATTATCTGAACCAGGTAGCTTCTGCGCTGACGTATTACGGCCTGGATGCCGAAACTTCCAATCTGAAAGAAGAAAAACTTCCCGAAGATGCCGGAGAAGACATGACATGGTTTGAGTATATCATGGCACAGGCAAAAGCTTCGGCTTCACAGCTTCTTGTCTTTCAGGAAGCCGCCAATGAAGCAGGCTATACTATGACTGATGAGGACAAGCAGAGTGTTGAAGAACAGCTCGCTGCTGCGGATTTGACCACTTACGGCCAAAATGCTACTGAAGAAGATGTCCGCACCATGATTGAAATGCAGACCCTTGCTTCTTCTTATTTCAATTATATTCTGGAGAATATGGAATTCACAGATGCCGATTTGGAGACCTACTATCAGGCGAATAAAAACAAATTCGATACCTGCGGGCTGATGGGCTTCAGTATTGCTTACGAAGTGCCGGATGAAACTGCTGAAACCGAAACAGAAACCGAATCCGGAACACCTGCCCTCACAGAAGAACAGGCAAAGGAATTTGCTGACAATCTTATGAAAGCTTCCTCTCCGGAAGATTTTGAACAGCAGGTATATGACATTCTGATTAATTATGAAGATTATACTGAAGATGAATTGACCGACCTGCACTCTTCCATCTCCAACGACAGCTTTTCCTATACAGACGGCTTTGAAGTTTCCGACTGGGCTTTCGGCGGAACAGCAAAAGTCGGCGACACCTATCTGATGGAAAAAGAAGGCTATTATTCTGTCTATCTGCTGACCAAAGAAGCCGGACTTGATAATACCAGTACGGTCAATGTCCGTCATATTCTGTTCTCGACTTCCAATCATATGGATTCTGATTCTGAAGAAGAAAGTCAGTCCGAAGACGAAACACAGGCAGAAACAACCGCAGAAGAAGCTGAAGCCGCAGAAGCTGCCGCACTCGAAACCTGCTGGACTTATGCCAGAAATGCGCTCTCTGAATGGGAAAAAGGCGATAAAACCGAAGACAGCTTCGCAGAACTTGCAAACCAGTATTCCGAAGACCCCGGCTCAAACACCAACGGCGGACTTTATGAAAAAGTCTATCCCGGCCAGATGGTACAGGCTTTCAATGACTGGTGCTTCGACGCTTCCAGAAAACCCGGCGATACCGGACTTGTCGAAACCAGTTACGGTGTACACGTCATGTACTTTTCCGGCACTGCCGACCCGCTCTGGAAAGACACTGCCCGGAATGCCCTCCAGTCTGACGGCATTGACAGTTGGTACGACGAACAGGAAGCCAAATATCCCGTCGCAGTCAATGACGATATTATCAACTCTATTGAATAAGTGAATAAGGCGGATTGCTATGACGAAAAAACAACGCGCGGAAAAAGCCGTGCAGATTCTAAAAGATTACTATCCGGATGCGGCATGTTCACTGGTCTATGATGAGCCTTATCAACTCATGATTGCTGCAAGGCTTTCCGCACAGTGTACTGATGCAAGGGTCAATATCGTGACAAAGACATTATTCAAAAAATATCCCACTCTGCAATCTTTTGCAGATGCGGACTTAGCCGAACTGGAACAGGATATCAAGCCCTGCGGATTCTATCATCTGAAAGCCAAAAGCATTATTGAAGCCTGTCAGAGACTCCAGAATGTCTACCACGGCATTCTGCCGGATACGCTTGAAGATTTGCTCACGCTTTCCGGAATCGGACGGAAAACAGCTAATCTGCTGATGGGGGATGTCCATCACAAACCAGCCGTTGTGACCGATACGCATTTTATCCGCATTACCGGAAAATTAGGCCTGACACTGGAAACAGCCCCTCACAAAGTAGAAGCTGACCTGAAAAAACTGCTTCCTCCGGAAGAATCTTCTGCATTCTGTCACAGAATTGTGCAGTTCGGCCGGGATGTCTGCCGGGCAAGAAGTCCGAAATGCAGTATCTGTCCCCTGACAGAAATCTGTACAGCAAAAACTATTGACAAAATATCAAAAATCGGCTAAAATAAATATATATAAAATTTTTAAAAGGCGGTATCGCAAATGGGTATTTTAACAGCAATTTTCGGCTCATACAGTGCAAAGGAACTGGAACGCATCAAGCCTATCAAAGACAAAGTTCTTGCACTCGAAGAAGAATATAAAGCTCTGTCAGATGCAGAGCTAAAAGAAAAAACAGTAGAATTCAGAGAACGACTTAAAGAAGGCACAGACACACTGGATACACTTCTTCCGGAATCTCTTGCTACCGTCCGTGAAGCTGGTGCAAGAGTGCTTGGCAAACGTGCTTTTGAAGTACAAATTATCGGCGCGATTGTGCTCCATCAGGGACGTATCGCAGAAATGAAAACCGGTGAAGGTAAAACGCTGGTGGCATGTCTTGCCGCTTATGCAAATGCGCTTTCCGGAAAAGGCGTTCACGTTGTTACTGTCAACGATTATCTGGCGAAAACGCAGTCCGAAGAAATGGGAAAAGTTCACAGATTCCTCGGCCTGACAGTCGGCTGTATCCTGCACGGCCTGACAAATGCACAGAGACGTGCAGCCTATGCCTGTGATATTACTTACGGAACGAACAACGAATTTGGTTTCGACTATCTGCGTGACAACATGGTTACTTACAAAAAAGACATGGTTCAGCGCGAACTCAATTTCGCTATTGTGGACGAAGTGGACTCTATCTTGATTGACGAAGCAAGAACCCCTCTGATTATTTCCGGTCAGGGCGACAAATCCACAGAATTATATACTATCGTTGATAAATTCGTCAAGACACTGACCCCCATTACATTTGTCGAACTGGATGACAAAGTTGACCAGGAAGAAATTGCAGAAGGTGCTGACTACATCATTGATGAAAAGGCCAAAACTGCCACTATCACAAAGCAGGGTGTTGAAAAGGCGGAAAAGCATTTCCATATTGATAACCTGATGGCGCAGGAAAATATGACTCTCCTGCATCATATCAATCAGGCATTAAAAGCTGTCGGCATCATGAAAAATGATATTGACTATATCGTTGAAGATGATGAAGTCATTATCGTAGACGAATTTACCGGACGTAAAATGCTTGGCAGACGTTTCAATGACGGTCTGCATCAGGCTATCGAAGCCAAAGAAGGCGTAAAAGTCCAGCGCGAATCCAAAACGCTTGCAACCATCACATTCCAGAACTATTTCAGATTATATGCAAAACTCTCCGGCATGACCGGTACGGCTATGACCGAAGAAGACGAATTCAAGGAAATCTACAAACTGGACGTTATCGCAATTCCGACCAACAAGCCGATACAGCGTATCGACCATCCCGACCAGGTATACCGTTCCGAAAAAGGCAAGTTCTTAGCCATTATCGAGCAGATTGCAGAATGCAACAAGAAACAGCAGCCTGTTCTGGTTGGTACAGTCTCTATTGAAAAATCTGAATTATTATCCGCTCTGCTGAAAAAACGCGGTATCAAGCACGAAGTCCTGAACGCAAAATATCATGCAAAAGAAGCTGAAATCGTTGCTCAGGCCGGAAAGCTTGGTGCTGTTACCATTGCCACCAACATGGCCGGACGTGGTACTGACATCATTCTTGGCGGTAACGCAGAATTCACTTCCCGTGCCGAACTCCGCAAACTCCAGAAAGAAAACGGCGAACAGCTTTATGATGATGCTATCATCAATGAAGCTATCGGCTTTGCAGATACTGATAATCAGGAAATCCTCGAAGCACGTGAAGTCTATCGCAAACTCTACAAAAAATATGATGAAAAAGTCAAAGAAGCTGCTGTTGCTGTCCGTGAAGCAGGCGGTCTGTTCATTATTGGTACAGAACGTCACGAATCCCGCCGTATTGATAACCAGCTCCGCGGACGTTCCGGCCGTCAGGGCGACCCCGGCGAAAGCCGTTTCTTCCTGTCCGTAGAAGATGACCTCATGAGAATCTTCGCAGGCGACAGAATGGAAGCTGTCATGAAGTCTCTCAATGTCGAGGAAACCCAGCCTATCGAAAGCAAGTGGCTGACTAAAATCATTGCTTCTTCTCAGAAAAAAGTCGAAGGCAGAAACTTCAGCATTCGTAAGAATACTTTGAATTATGATGATGTCATGAACGCACAGCGTGAAATCATCTACAATCAGAGAGCACAGGTGCTCAACGGCGAAGATTTGCATGAATCCATTCTCAGCATGATGGATGAACTGGTTAAGAACATCACAAATCAGTACATCGCCGAAGAAGAAGAACAGGATAACTGGAATCTCGTCGGCCTGAAAGATTACTTTTACGGCTGGCTTCTGGAAGACGGCGACCTTGTCTTCTCTGAAGAAGAACTCGCAAAGCAAACCAAAACCAGCATTATAGAATTCTTAACCAACAAGATGAAGTCCAAATATTCTGAAAAAGAAAAAAATTACGGCGAAAAAATCATCCGCGAACTGGAACGCGTTGTTATGCTCCGTGCTGTCGATACCAAATGGATGGCGCATATTGACGACATGCAGGAATTAAAGAGAGGTATCAGCCTTAGAAGTTACGGTCAGAAAAACCCTGTTGTCGAATATCGTTACGAAGGCTTTGAAATGTTCGACGCTATGGTAGAAAGCATCCGTGAAGATACCGTCCGTATGCTCATGACTATCCAGATTCAGCAGCAGGAACAGCCTCCCCAGCGTCAGCAGGTTATGACTCCTTACGCTCCTAATGCCGGAAGCCCCGAAGCTAAGAAAAACAAGTAATCCCAATATATCAGAAACAACAGCTCTCTCCTGCTTGGGAGAGAGCTGATTCTGCCTGAAAGAAGGTGTTTTTTTGGAATATCTCAATTTTGCCGAATTCTATGACACTCTGACCGAAAATGTAGAATATCCGAAACGCGCACAGCGAATTGATTTCCTTGTCAAAAGCTATCTCCAGACCGATACGGACGGCAGGCTTCTGCTGGATTTAGCCTGCGGAAGCGGTTCACTCAGCGAAGAACTCGCAAAACTGAATTATGATGTCATCGGGGTGGACAACTCCCCCGCTATGCTCAATCAGGCTATGCTGAAAAAATTAAAAAGCAATCTGCCGATTCAGTATCTCTGTCAGGATATGAAAGAACTTGACATGTTCGGAACAATTGATATCACCGTTTGTATGCTTGACAGTCTGAATCATCTCAGGGATGCCGATGAAATTCAGCAGGTGATTAATAAAGTATCGCTGTTTGCACAGCCGGGAGGATTATTCATCTTCGATATGAACACGCTTTATAAGCATCACGAAATTCTGAAAGATAAAATTTTTCTCTACGATACCGAACAAGTATTCTGCACATGGGAAAACCGTCTGCACGGCGATACCGTTGAAATGCAACTGACTTTCTTCGCTCATGATGAGGAATCTGACAGCTATTACCGTTCGGATGAATTCATCACGGAAACGGCCTATCCGGTTGATTTGATTGAAGAAATCATCCAAAAAGCCGGTCTGGAACTTCTTGCTGAATTCGATGCTGATAGCAATCTTGATGCGCCGGAACAGCTCTCGCCCGTTTCGGAAACAACTCAGAGAATTTTATTCGTCACGCGAAAACCCTTACAGGAGGTGCAGGCATGAATCCGCTTTCGCAGGGCTGGCTGTTATGGCACA
>SVNI01000118.1 GCA_015066975.1 Ruminococcus sp.
TTTTTGGGCAGCCCTACAAACTTTGTCCCGTCACGATAAATTTTTCATTTCGTGTCTTGACAAAGGGGACACTTTATACTTATTGTATTAGCTCTTCTTTCTAATATAAAAGAAACTTTAGATGTTATTAAAGAATTCTATTATTTTTAACATATTTCAGAGTTCAGAAGTATACGCATGTTATTGTAAAAATATCAAAACTAAGATTTTAGTCTGAACAAATTAAAGAAAAGGGGGATTTTTATGAAAAAAGTCAGGAAATGGCTGTGTGTAGTGTTGTCCGTATTCTTTGTATTCTTCGGGATTCCGGTCACGCCGGGACAGCTTGTGTTCACAATGCCGGAGTTAACGGCAAACGCTGTTAATGTAGGCGACAAAATTACAGTTGATAATGTAACTTATGAGATTATGCAGAATAGCAGCGGCATAAAATATGCTGCCGTAAAATCTTTTAATGGTGACGGCTGGACTACTAAGATAAATATTCAATCAGAAGTAAGTGGTTTGCCCGTACGGACGATAGAAAAGCTCGGGCAGTTTGAGTTAATTTCAATTACGGGACTATTAAGTGGAACTTCAGTACAAGAATTATTCATACCAGACAGTGTGCAAATCATTAGAAGATACTCATTTGTATTTTCTGCCACTCTTGTAAATGCTTATTTAGGTCAGGTTCGTTCAATTGGAGACCATGCTTTTTCAGAGTGTATACTTCTTCAGGATGTAGATATTCCTAACAGAGAGTGTGAAATTGCTGACACTGCTTTTTATGGATGTAATAATGTTATCATCCATGGTTATTCAGGTTCAACTGCTGAAACATTTGCTAAAGAGCATGGTTTGAAATTTGTTGCTTATTTTGATCCATTGGAAACAACCCAGCCATCCATCAGTACTACACAGACCACAAGAGCCACAACACAGACTACAAGAACCACGACACAGACCACATCTAAAACAACAACTCAGACTACATCCTATACAACACCTGCGCCTGTTACTACAGCAGAAACAACAATCGCATTTGAACAAGAAAAGGGAACTTGCGGAGATAATATGACATGGACTCTTGATAGCGAAGGTACTCTTACTATCAAAGGCACAGGCAAGATGTCTGATTATGACGGAGATTTTATAAATTCACCATGGTACAGCTGCAAAGAAAAAATTAAAAAAGTCGTTATCTCAAATGGTGTGACGAGCATTGGAGAGTATGCGTTTTATGACTGCTATTCTTTGACTTCTGTCATCATTCCGAACAGTGTGACAAGCATTGGAAAAAGGGCATTTTCTGGATGTAAAAACCTGACTTCTGTCACTATTCCGGACAGCGTGATAAGCATTGGTGATTCTGCATTTTACGGCTGCTATTCTTTGACTTCTGTGACTATTCCGGACAGCGTGATAAGCATTGGTGATTCTGCATTTTCTGAATGTAAAAACCTGACTTCTGTGACTATTCCGGACAGTGTGACAAGCATTGGAAAAATGGCATTTTACAACTGCAAGTCTTTGACTTCTGTGACTATTCCGAACAGTGTGAAAAGCATTATTGGAAGCTTTATGTTTGGACATTGTTCTTCTTTGACTTCTGTGACTATTCCGGACAGTGTAAAAGAAATTGCAAATGATGCATTTTTTGGATGTGAAAATCTCAGCACCATCTATGGTGACCCCTATTCTACAGCGCAAACTTATGCCGAAAAAAATAACATAACTTTTGTAACAACAATGCCGCAGGGAACTTGCGGAGAAAATCTGACATGGACTCTTTCCAATGACGGAACACTTGTTATTTCCGGAACAGGAAACATGACAATGATCAGATTTTTTGATGATACTACATGGTATCGTTATAGGGAAAATATTAAAAAAGTAATCATTGAAGACGGTGTAACAAGTGTTGGAGATGATGCTTTTTATGAATGTACTAACCTTGCTTCTGTAAATATTCCTGATAGCATAACAATTATCGGAAGCAGTGCGTTTAGTGATTGTACCAGCCTTACTTCTGTAAATATTCCTGATAGTGTGACAATTATTAAAGATTACGCATTTCAGCATACCAGCTTGACTTCTGTTACGATTCCAAGGTCTGTAGAGGAAATAGGAAGAGACGCTTTTTGGATTTCCACCTTAACATCTATTACAATTAAAAATCCAAGATGTAAAATTTACGCTAGTGGGGCTACAATTTCTGATGGTGTAATTTATGGATATCCGGATTCCACAGCAAAATCTTATGCCTCAAACTATCGTATGGAATTTATTGCTCTTGATGGTGAACCGGAAGAAACTACAACTACAGCAACCAGTACAGCCAAACAAGAAACAACTACTATGACAATTATAACAGAGACAACCCCCGCTTATTCTGAATCGATTGTACTGAGTATCCGTCCGGAAAAAACAAGTTATACAGTAGCTGCAAATAACAATGTGATTTATCTGCAAAAAGAAAGCCTTCCGGATACATTGCATCTTGGCGTATACATCGACAAGTACGATTCCTCTTGCAGTAATCTGAATTTGAAACTGTGTTCTGATACGGATAAGATTACTTTTATAAAAGATACTTTCTGTAATCCCAGTTCCTATAGATACGATGTAGCCAAAATTTATACGCTTTCTAACGGCACAATATTTTCTACAAGATTTCAGCCATATGCTTTAGGAAGAATCAATGATGCCGGAAATTATGAACCAGGGTGTATTTGGGATAAAGCTGATTTTGATTCTACAGGAAAAGAAATGACTTTTACTTGGATTTATAGTAGCATCTATTATCCATCAGAAAACAGATTGCTGAATGCACCTCTTTTGACTGATATTCCGGATGAACTCAGCTTTATGGAATTTGATGTGAAATTAGACCAGACAATTGCACCAGGCAGTTATCAGTTGTATTTTTATACAGATGAAACATATAATGATTCCACATATGTGACACTGGATGAAAGCGTTCCGGATGAAGAAATACCTGGATTGTATAAAAGTATTTACAAAATATTTCCTCCTGCCGTAAGAAATCTTTCTATTGTGGTTCTGCCGGAAGAAACAGCACCTGAAACAACTTCTGTTACAACAACTTTTACAACTACTACAACCACTACTGCTACCACTACAGCTATTACAACTTCAGCTTCTGCGACAACTGCATCAACAACTTCAGAATCGGTCGCCACAACAAATGAAACAACTACTGAAACAAAACTGTCATTATTGCTCAAAGAAAGTAAAGTTATACTAAAAGCCGGACAGCAGTACCAGATTGAAGCCAATCAGGATAATCTGACCTATTCTTCCGGTAATCCAGAAATTGCTGTTGTTTCTTCCAGCGGAATGGTAACAGCACTGAAAAAGGGAGAAGCAGTAATTTCAGTTATCAATCAGGAATATGATGTCACACAAATAACTCTCACTGTGACTTCGGATACTTCAGAATCCCAAGCAGAATTAGGCGATCTGACTCAGGATGAGAAAGTAGATGCCAGTGATGCGGCTATGATTCTGGTTGCTGCTGCAAATCAGGGTTCTGGTCAGGACAGCGGATTGACAGAAATACAGAAAACAGCAGCAGATGTTAATCATGACGGAAAAATTGATGCTTCCGATGCAGCATATATTCTGCAATATGCAGCTGCCAAAGGAGCAGGAGCATTCGCCGGAACACTTTCAGAATACATGAGCAGTATTTTATAATATGATGAAGTCGAGCCGGGGCATCTGCCCCGGCTGATTTTTTCAGAATTATCTTGATTTTATTTAATTTTTATGTTATAATAGAATCATAGATATTACAGTGAAAGCTGGTGGAAAATGATGAATAAAAAGAAGATTCCGATAGGAATAGAAGATTTCAAGCGTTTGATTGACAAGGGCTGTTATTTTGTAGATAAGTCTCTGCTGATTCGTGATATTCTGGACAGCGGTGCAGATGTGCATTTGTTTACCCGTCCGAGAAGATTCGGCAAAACTCTGAATCTAAGCATGATTCAGTATTATTTCGAGAAACAGAAAACAGACAATTCCTACCTTTTTGAAGGACTGGAAATCTCACAGGCTGGAGAAGAATACCAGAAATATATGGGGCAATATCCGGTCATCACATTATCTTTCAAGGGAATGAAGAAAGATACCTATGAAGAAGCACTAAAGAACTTTAAGTGGATGATGTCACAGGAATGTCAGCGGCATATGGAGATATTGCAGTCCGGAAAAGTCCTTGATATAGAAAAAGCAAGGTTTCAAAGATTACTGAATGAGGAAGCAACTGTTTCAGATTATTTTGTATCCATTCAGTTCCTGACAAGCTGCCTGACAAAAATTTATGGCAAAAAAACGATTGTTCTGATTGATGAATATGATGTTCCACTGGAGAATGCACATTTTAAAGGGTATTATGATAAAATGGTCAGCTTTATCCGGAGCGTGTTTGAAAGTGCATTAAAAACAAATCATTCTCTGGAAATGGCTGTTCTAACCGGGTGCCTGAGAGTATCGAAAGAAAGCTTGTTCACCGGACTGAATAATCCTCAGATTAACAGTATACAGTCAGGGGAATTCAGCGAATACTTCGGCTTTACAGAAACAGAAGTCAAAGACCTGACAGAATATTTCAGGCTGTCTGACAAATTTTCTGTTATCAAAGAATGGTATGACGGATATCGTTTTGGAATCACAGAAATCTATAATCCCTGGAGTGTACTCAATTATCTCCGGGATATCATGAAGCTGCCTGATGCACTTCCGAAACCTTACTGGAGCAATACCAGCTCTAATTCCATTATTCATCAGCTGATTACAGAGGCAGATGAAGATACCCGTGATATAGTCGAGGAACTGGTAAACGGTGGAAGTATCACAGCTCCGGTTCATGAAGATATGGTCTATGCGGATATTGAAATCAATCAGGACGATATCTGGAGTTTTCTGTTATTTACAGGCTATTTAAAACAGATTGGAATGAGATATCAGGATGGGGAAAATTATCTGAAAATGGTGATTCCGAATCAGGAGGTGAAGATGATTTACCGCCGTACTATCCGTCAGTGGTTTAACGAAAATATCAAAAAGACCTCTCGTGAGAATCTTCTGAAATCTTTGATTTCCGGAAATGTGGAAACAGTCAGTGAGATTATTGGTGAATGGCTCAGTGAAACCATCAGCTTCTATGATGAGAAGGAAAGCTACTATCATGGTTTCATGTCCGGACTGCTTTCCGGATTCAGAGGCTATAAGCTGCGTTCCAACCGTGAAAGCGGTGACGGCAGACCTGACCTGCTGCTAATGGAGCGGAACGGCAGAACTGCTGTCATACTGGAATTCAAGATTGTTCCGGAAGGGCGTACTCTGAACGGCATGGCTGATGAAGCTGTGAGACAGATTGAAGAAGACTATTATGAAGAGGAGCTTCTTCATGACGGCTATCAGAATATCATCAAATATGGTATAGCATTTAAACAGAAAAAATGCCTGGTAAAAATTGGATAATCTTGTATAAAATTCGTCTCCCGAAAGGGAGGCGGAGCATAGAAAAATGCCGTAAAATACTGATGAAATTTACTCAGAATTTACAGCTTTTCATACAGCTACGATACAGCTACGCACTTGAAAAAATTGAATCGGATATGAGTGGTTTTTTACTTAAAATCCCTGATTTGCGTGCTTTATATCACTCGATGATATGATGTGACACTGTGGTGGTCATTCTCATAACCCGAAGGTCGTTGGTTCAAATCCCACTACACTTTTAGTTTGGTATGCAGAGAAATTGCCATAAAATCGGGAATTTCTCTGCTTCTGATTTTTTGAGTTCAGGGTGATTGTCCGTTGTTTGTCCGTTATTCTGAAAATTTCGGAATCACGCTGAATTTCTGTCTGTTTTGCTGTCCGTCAAAGTGCTTGTTGTTCGCTTGCTGTAAATGCAGTCTGCCACGCTCGTCATAGCTTTAGCCTGTGCTTCCTGAAAAGAATGAGCATAGATGTTCAGAGTCGTGTTGGCATCGTTGTGACCTAAGCAAGCCTGTACCGTTTTTACATCGACACCGTTCTGAATCATAATCGAGGCATTAAAATGACGGAAAGAGTGAATATTGCAGAATCGCATATTGTGCCGTTTGCAGAAGTATTCAAAATACTTGTAAGGCGCACGCACACTCATAGGACTGCCGTCCCATTTGGTAAACAGGCGGTCAT
>SVNI01000119.1 GCA_015066975.1 Ruminococcus sp.
AGGAATTCTATGGCATGACCTTTCCGGAAGTCGTTCAGGAACTGCTCGGCTGTACGATAATGCCGGAATATAGCAGAAAATATGAGAGAAGCCCTCCGGAACGCTCCGAACCGAAAAAGACTTTTCATCTTCCGGAACGAAATCAGAACATGCACCGAGTTTATGCCTATCTGATAAAAAGTCGCTTTATCTCGCCGGAAATTGTGGATTATTTCGCCCATCAGCACACGCTCTATGAAGATGCTCAGTATCACAATGCTGTCTTTGTCGGACTTGACGAGAACGGAATTCCAAGACAAGCACACAAGCGGTCAACAGTAACTTTCGGAGAGTCGTTCAGAATGACCTGTACAGGTTCAGACACAAGATACAGTTTCGCACATTTCGGAGAATCCACCCGGCTCTATGTGTTTGAAGCCCCGATTGATATGCTCAGTTTTCTGACACTCTATCCGCAGAACTGGCAGGAACACAGCTACATCGCCATGAACGGCGTGTATGAAAATGCCATTCTGAAAGCTTTGGAAACTCACCGGAATTTGCAGAAAATCGTGCTGTGTACCGATAATGATGAAGGTGGAATCGAGGCAGCATACCGGCTTGCGGATATTCTGCATGAGTATGACTATCATAAAATTTCCCGTATTTTGCCGGAAATGAAAGATTTCAATGAGATGCTCAAGGCTCTGAACGGAGCGGAAGCACTTCCGGCTGTTCCGCACCAGAGACTGCAAATATATCGTGAAACAGCCAATTCTTTGCATGAAATTTATTACGAACCGCAGAATTTATCCGACATGCTGAGAGAATTTCATAACAGACATGAATATACACTGATTGCCGAATCTGCACTTGCAGGTTCGGTATTTTTTCTTCGGAAAGCAGGATTTTCAGCCGATTTTGAAACTCTGAAGCGCAAACTCGGCAGAGAGTACCGTCCGCATACGGACAAAGGCAGTAAGCCATCAAAATGGCGGAATCTGGACAGAAAAGTCATGCAGAGTATTTCACTTCTGTATCGTGGGGAATATGCCGAAAAATCAGATGTGCAGACAGCGAAAACGCTCTACGAAACGGCTGACTGCGCCGTTCGGATGTGTGCCGAAGAAGCCATGTCTGCTCCGGCTCAGGAAGAAGAACCGGAAGAAAGTCAGTCTCAAGCTTACGGCTAGAAAGGAGTAAAAATTTGAACGAACAGCAAATGATAACCTTCGGAATTGTATCATCTATTTTTGCCTTGTTTATGATAATTATTTATGTGCTGGACGGTCACAGCATCAACGGCATCAAGGCGAAGAAAGTCGGGGATGGTCAGCACGGTACAGCACGATGGTCAACCAAAAAAGAAATCAGAAAGACTTTTTGCTTTCTGCGGTTCGAGCCGGAAAAATGGCGGAAAGGCGAACATCTGCCGGAAATTCAGGGTACAGTAGTCGGATGCAGAGGCACAAGACACACAACTGCACTCGTGGACGAGGGTGATGTCCACACGCTCATGATTGGCGCAGCCGGAGTAGGAAAAACTGCCTATTTTCTGTACCCGAACATTGAATTTGCATGTGCTTCGGGAATGTCATTTCTATCAACTGACACTAAAGGCGATGTCGCCCGAAATTACGGCGAAATTGCTCAGAAATATTACGGCTACAATGTGTCGGTTATCGACCTCAGAAACCCAACACGCTCGGATGAGAACAACATTCTGCATCTTGTTAATAAATATATGGATATTTATCTGAACGATAAAAACAATTTAAGTGCAAAGGCAAAAGCCGAGAAATACGCTAAAATTACAGCCAAGACGATAATCAATATCGGCGGAGGCGATTCCTCCAGCTACGGACAGAACGCTTTCTTTTACGATTCTGCCGAGGGTCTGCTTGCAAGCGTGATTCTCCTGCTGGCGGAATTCGGAGAGAAAAATGAACGGCATATCGTGAGCGTATTCAAGCTGATTCAAGATTTAATAGCCAAGCCACCGCCGAAAGATGCCAAAGACAAGCCACAGATGTATTTTACAAAGCTGATGGAGCGTCTGCCGAGCGAACATAAGGCAAAATGGCTGGCTGGTGCGGCTCTGAACTCCGCCGACCAAGCCATGATGTCGGTCATGAGTACAGCTCTTTCACGTCTGAACAGCTTTCTTGATTCCGAAATGGAGCAAATTCTGTGCTTTGGAACGGCGATTGATGCTGAAAAATTCTGTTCTGAAAAGTCGGCAGTCTTCATTATTCTGCCTGAAGAAGACCAATCAAAATACTTTATGGTATCATTACTAATTCAGCAATTATACAGAGAAATCCTGACAATCGCAGACGAGAACGGCGGTGCTCTGCATAACCGTGTGATGTTCTATTGTGATGAACTCGGCACGTTTCCGAAGATTGACGGGCTGGAGGCGATGTTCTCTGCCGGACGTTCCCGAAAAATCAGTATTGTGGCGATTATCCAGTCATTCGCCCAGCTGGAGCAGACCTATGGAAAGCAGGGTCAGGAAATCATCACGGACAATACACAACTGACGGTGTTCGGCGGTTTCGCTCCGAACTCGCAGTCAGCCGAGGTGTTATCAAAAGCACTCGGAGAACAGACAATTCAGTCCGGCTCGGTATCGCACGGAAAAGAAAGTTCGCAGTCGATTCAGATGATTGGACGAGCCTTATTAACTCCGGATGAGCTGAAATCCATGCCGAAGGGTCAGTTCATTGTCATGAAAACCGGAACACATCCCATGATTTCTCCGTTAAAGCTGTACTTCAAATGGGGAATCAGCTTTGAAAAGCCGTTCATTCTGCCGGACAGAGGAGCAAGAAAAGTATCATATATGGAGCGTGATAAATTGTTTGAACTGGTCAATGAGAAATATCCGCAGAAGAAGAAAAATCCGCCTTCAGAAGAAGGAATCCGCATGGATTTTCCCGATGATTTCTTTGGCGGAAACAGAAAAATCAATTTGAAAACCGGAGGTGACAGCGATGTTTGACTGGATAAATGATGCGTTCAGCTGGATTGGAAGCGGACTGTCTTCTGTCTGGGAAAACACATTTTTCACAACTGTAAACGACATCACCGAGATTGTTTTCGAGGCGATGTTCAAGTGGACTTACGGGCTTGTTTATGACGGAATCTCTGAATTATTTGAGTTTATCAATGCAGGTACGGCTGATATTTTTGATTTGGCATGGGTGCAGGCATTTCTGCTTCTGTTCAGCTATCTCGGCTGGATGCTGTTCACCTGCGGATTTGTGGTTTCTGTATTTGATACGGCAGTCGCTTATGAATCCGGACAGAACAATATCAAAAGCCTGTGCCTGAATACGCTGAAAGGCTTCTTTGCGGCGAATCTGGTAACAATCGTTCCGCCGAGATTATACACATTCTGCATCATGATGCAGGAAAACTTCGCATCGTCCATGCTTTCGACATTCATCAGTGTATCTTCGTCCAGCAATATCATAGAGGCGGCGCAGGAAGTCATTGACACTTTAAACGGCAAAGGAACTGTATGCAGTCTGCTGTTTATTCTGCTGTTCGGCTATTGTGTTGTGAAAGTGATTCTGGCAAACATCAAGAGAGGCGGCATTCTGCTGTGTCAGACTGCGGTCGGAAGCCTGTATCTGTTTTCTGTTCCGAGAGGATTCACGGACGGGTTCACAAACTGGATGCGGCAGGTCATCGCCACCTGCCTGACGGCTTTCATGCAGACAACAATTCTGTATATCGGTCTGCTGACGTTTCAGGAACATCCGGTGCTTGCCCTCGGAATCTGCCTGTCAGCGGATGAAGTGCCGAGAGTCGCCCAGATGTTCGGCATGGACACGACAACGCATGTCAACATGGTTAGCATCAGCAGTGCGGTAAGCATGGGTTCGAGAGCTGTCCGGCTGATTGCAGGTGCACCTTAAAGGAGGATAACATTTTGAAAACTTATATTTATCCGCAGAATCTGCGGTCAACCGTGAAATTATGGTTCTGGAATGTCCGTGATTTCTGTATTCTGTGCTTCGGAGTAATTGTGGCATTCCTATTTTTCGCTAAACTGTGGACTTTCTTTCCGATGTCGGTCATCATTTGCTATGCAGTTCTGACGCTCCGGATGGAGGATAATGCTGTGATTGACTATCTGCTGAATGCAGTAAAATATTTCTGTATTTCACAGAAAACTTACTTCTGGGAGGAACAAAATCATGTTCAGAAATAAAAAATCAGTGCAGGAACTGCTGGGATTCAAGACGTTTACAAGATACGGAATCCGCACAGACAGAGCAGAACTGATATTCTTTCAGGCAGAGCCGGTCAATATTTCGGTGCTGTCAACGGAGAATATTGAATCAAAAGTGCATCATCTGATGCTGGTGCTCAGTGCGATTCCGGAGCTGGAATTTATCGTTACGGATAGCTGTGAGTCGTTCGACAGCAACAGGAACTATCTCCGGAAACTTCTCAAAGCCGAGTATACTTTTCTGGATGAGATTCAGACGGAAATGTCCTCAGCAAGACAATTTCTGTTCGCTCTGCGTTTTTTCAGAGAAAAGGAAGAAGCTGTTTTTCATGCGATAAACCGTACAGAACGTGCATTGGCAGAACACGGCTTTATGGTCAGACGGCTGACAAAGCCCGAAATCAAACGAATGCTTGGACTGTATTTCGGAACAGTCATGTCCGGAGAAGACATTCCGGACATCGAAGGCGAAAATTATATCAGGGAGGAAGAAGATGTTTTTCAAGAAAAAATTGACTCCTGAACAGCAGGAAATCAGAAATACCAAAGATTTTTTCGACAGAATCGAACCGTCAGTGCTGAATTTCTGTACAGATTATTATATCTGCGGAAATTCTTTCAGAAGTATGTGGGCAGTCACAGAGTATCCGCCGGCCACGCAGGAAACGGCTCTGCTCGCCCATCTTGCCGACCGGAACGGCGTGACTCTGCGGATTTATAACCGGCTTGTAAACGCACAGGAGCAAAGAAACATCATTCAGCAGGCAGTCCGAAAAAATAACATGATGGCTCACAACAGCGATGCAAACGAGAGCATCAAGGCACAGAACAACATGAATGATGTTGTGCAGATGGTTTCCGAAATGGGCAGGCAGAAAGAACCGCTCCTGCATACGGCTGTGTTTATCGAACTGAAAGCCGGCTCTCTGGAGAAACTCAGGGAACTGCAAGCTGATATTCAACTGGAACTGACACGCTCGAAAATATCAGTTGACAGGCTCTTGATTCAGCAGGAAAAAGGCTTTATCAGCGTGCATCCGAGCGGCTTAAATGCATTCAGTACGGAATTTGAACGGATTCTTCCGGCATCGAGTACGGCGAATCTTTTCCCTCTGAACTACTCCGGCAGGACAGACGAGAACGGCATATATATCGGAAAGGACAAGTACGGAACGAATATTCTGGTCGATTTCGACAAGCGAACCGAGGACAAGACGAACTCAAATATTCTGATTCTTGGCAATTCCGGACAGGGTAAATCCTATCTTCTGAAACTTCTCCTCTGCAATCTGAGAGAATCCGGAAAGTCGGTTCTGTGCCTCGACCCTGAACACGAATATCAGGAATTGTGTGAAAATCTCGGCGGAACATACATCGACATGATGTCCAGTGAATTCATGATAAATCCGCTTGAGCCGAAGTCATGGGGCGAGGGAGAAACATCTGAAAATGCTCCTGAAACTTTTCGGAAAGTCACTAGATTAAGCCAGCATATCAGCTATCTGAAAGACTTTTTCAGAGCCTACAAGGATTTTTCGGATGCCGAAATTGACTGCATTGAAATCATGCTCATGAAACTTTATGCCAGATTCGGTATCAATGACAGCACGGATTTCAGCCGGATTTCTTCTGAAAAATATCCGGTTATGGCTGATTTGTATGACCTGACGGAAAAGGAATATCAGGCGTATGACAGAGAAAAAAAGAATCTCTACACGGAAGATATGCTCCAGAATATCTGCCTCGGTCTGCATTCTATGTGCAGAGGTGCGGAGTCAAAATATTTCAACGGACACACCAATATCAAGGACGGAGAATTTATCTGCTTCGGTGTGAAAGGTTTGATGGATACCAATAAAAAGCTGAAAAATACGCTGTTATTCAATATTTTATCTTTCATGAGCAGTCAGCTTCTGT
>SVNI01000120.1 GCA_015066975.1 Ruminococcus sp.
GGTGAGTATTTCCGCAGTCGGGGCAGGCAGTACAATATTTTCTATCTTTCATAATAATCACTCCTAGATGATTTTTATTTTATAATTTCAAACCTGACAGATAAAATACATGATTGTGATTATTATTATAACTCTGATTTGCATTTTTGTCAATAATTGTATGAAAAAATTCATAAAAAGCTGTTACTATGCACAAAAATAAAGAAAATTTCTAGCAAAATTTCCGGAATCTATTTTCAAATTTTGTCGTAAACGATTTCCAAATGACTTTATTTCGTAAAAAAATTTGACATTTTTATGAAGTTAAAAATCAATACAAAACCCCTATGCTCATCACGGATGATAATTTTGTCATCTGTTCAATAAAATTTTCTTGATTCATAAAAATTTTATAAAAACTGTTGAAACCTTTCAAAAAGTATGCTATAATAAAGATACAAATTATTGATTTTAAGCGCGGAAAATATAAAAATAATAATATAATAATTTTTAATGATTATAAGGAGTGTTTTGATATGATTCAAAAATTCAGAAAAATTGTCAGCCTTACAGCAGCACTTTCTATGACCTGCGCATTGACAATACTGAATATACCAGATTCTGTACAAGCTTTGCCTGTTACATCATCAGCAGAACAGTCTGATATTGAAGGAACTTGCGGTGAGAATCTGCAATGGAAAGTTTCCGGAGATACCCTGACCATTTCCGGCACAGGAAAAATGCAGGAACGTTTGTGCAATGCCTACGATTATGCACAGGCAACCGGCATTAAAAATATCATCCTGGAAGAAGGTATCACTGATATTGGTTTCAGAGCATTTTCAAATATGAAAGATTTGGTTTCAGTATCATTTCCGTCAACTCTGCATTCTATCGGATTTGCTGCATTTGACGGCTGTACTTCTCTGAAAGAAGTGGATATCAAATCCGGTTGGATTGGCGAATCTGCATTTATTAACTGCACCGCTCTGGAAAAAGTCACTATCGGCAGAAACGTCACTGATATGGGAATCAGTGCGTTTGAAAATTGCACGGCTCTGAACAGTGTCTTTATCGAGGACTTATCCGCATGGTGTCAGATACGTTTCGGCGGAATTCATGCCAATCCGCTGGAATATGCAGAGCATTTATATCTGAATCAGGAAGAAGTGAAAGATTTAGTGATTCCAGAAGGAATTACTAAAATTCCGGATTTTGCCTTTATCCATGGCAGATTGCATTCTGTTGTCATTCCGGCAGGTGTTACCGAAATCGGGGAATATGCATTCAGTTTATGCACGGAAATCACAAGCGTTTCACTTCCGGACGGGCTTGAAAAAATTCATGCAAGAGCGTTTGAAGGCAATATCAGCCTGACAGAAATTGAAATTCCTGCCAGCGTTTCTTATGTCGGATACAGAGCGTTCTGCGCGGCGGCAGTTTCTCTTGTCAATGTCACAAGAGGAAAAATCTGTGATTATGCTTTTGAAGGCTGTGGTCTGATGGAAGCTTCCGGCATCGGTGAAGCTGTTTCTCATATCGGTGCATATGCCTATCATGGCTGTGCCGCTCTTGGAAATGCCGTTTATTTTGGTTCGCAGGAACAGTGGAATCAGATGGAAATCGGTATTGAAAACAATCCCTTTTCTGAACAGGTTCAGTATGTCGGAACAGGTACAGAATCTGTTCAGCCCCGTGCGACAGAACGCCTGACTATGGGCACTTATGAGGGCGAACCTCTCAGATGGCGCGTTCTCCAGGCAGAAGATAACCGTAAGTTAGTCATCACTGAAAAAGCCATTTCTTTCATGCGTGTCTATCCTCCGGAAATAAATAATAATCAATGGTCAGGCAGTACGCTCCGGCAGTGGCTGAATTCTGATTTCTATGAGTCTGTTTTCACTGAAGACGAAAAACGGCAAATTCAGAGAACTATCGTTTCCACTCCCGATAATGAAATTTATCAGACTTCAGGCGGTGTGCCTGTAAAAGATGATTTGTTCCTGTTAAGTGCAGAAGAAGTTGAAACATATTTTCCGGATGAAGAATCCCGTATGGCATCGGCATCGGCAGTAGCTATGAATGGTCAGACAGATTCTGGCATCACCAATTCTGAAACCTGTTACTGGTGGCTTCGCAGCACGGGCATGTTTGATTATAGCTGTATGTTTGTGGATTATAACGGACATATCCGGGAAGACGGTGCAGCAGCAGGCAATTTCATTTTCGCCGTTCGTCCGGCAATGTGGATTGATACCACTGCTTCCGAAAAATTAAGTCTCGGAAATATTAATGCAGATGATGCTGTCAATGCTTCTGATGCCTCTTGGATTCTGTCGGCTTGTGCACATAGAGGTGCTGGAGAAGATTCCGGTTTGAGTGGTGTGCAGGAAGAATCCGCTGATGTCAATGCAGATGAAACCTTTGATGCGATAGATGCTTCTCTGATTCTGCAATACAGTGCTCTGGCAGGTGCTGGCGATGAAACAGGCTCTTTCTCTGATTTCCTGAATCATAAAATCTATCAGTAAGAAAGCCTCTCCCCTGCCCTGCCGAAATCTTCACTTATCAATCGTTAAGAGGGATGAAAATGAAAAAGTGTATTGCTGTGCTGTCCGTACTGGCGGTGATTGCAGTGATTGCTGTATTTCAAAAACAGTATGTTATTCTTGATAAAATTTATAAAAAAGATATTGATTATTTGCATATCAGCGAAGTAAAAGATAACTATATCGAAAAAATGTATTATTTCAGCAATCTCAGTCAATTGGATATTTCTTATTCAGAAATTAACAGCCAAACTATAAGTCAATTATTTCAGATTCCAAATCTGAACGATATTCTTTTCATTCATTCAAGTGTTGATTTTTCAGGTGCAGAATCACATTCACCGGAAATAATACATTTTGCTTTATGTGATATTGCTAATCTGAAAGGACTTGCAGACTGTTCTTCTCTGATTCAATTAGAAATAAGCGAAACAACAATAGAGGATAAGTTAGTCATAACAGATGATACTGCTTTTCATCAAAAATACAGCCTGAAAGACAGTTCGGATTTTGCATATCTTGATAATCTCGAAACGCTGGGAATCTATAATACTCAGATAGAAGATATCTCCGGCTTCATGGAAATGGATTCCCTGAAAACTTTAACAGTATCGCAGGGATATATATCAGAGGAAAATATAAAAACTCTCAAAAAGAATGATATCACTGTCATTCAAGAATCTGAAGAATAATTATCAAATCAAGGAGACAATCGTGAAATTCATAAATTTTAAAGAAATCGAAAATAATCCGGATTTCTGGCTGTATTTTCTTTCCGTTTCGTTTCCGCTGGCATATGACGAAACCGAAGATATTGCATTAGCAGATTTCATTTATGAAAACTATATCTGCGAATCTGATGCTTCTGAATGGGTCAGCGAATTTGTACAGTATTCCGAACATATCATGCAGATGAATGACGGATATGCTGAAAACCCCACTTCTGTTATGATAACAGCAAATCAGGAGGAATATATCATTCAGTATCATCCCGGAGATACGTTATATTTTAAAAAGCAAAAAGAAATCGCAAGCACCGGCGCACATTATGATATTCATAAAATCGCGTTTGAAGATTTCAGGAAAATCAATCAGGAATGCGGATTCATTTCTGTATTACTGCTCCCTATTGTCCGGCTTGATGAATCTGAAATTCCTGATGCGGATGCGCTGATACAGGCGTTTCTTGCCAAAATGCCCGTCAGAGAAGAACACCGCATTCAGATAACAAATATGATAATTGAAGGATTAAAATTATAAATTATCTGATTGCTTCAGAAAAACATGAAGAAAATCTCCGGCATAAACCTATGCCGGAATTTTCTTGACTTTCTGTATGTGATGTGCTAAAATAGATTACATAGGTTGATTAAAACGGATAAATCAGAATTTAATGCGTGGCAGAGTATAAAAAAGGAGTGTGAATTGCATGAAACTGATTACATTAAAATGTCCACATTGTAATGCTATGTTAGAAGTACAAGATGGAATTGATACATTTTATTGTATGTATTGCGGTAATAAAGTTATGCTTGAAGGAATGAGTAAAGCTGCATATCGTGCCAAGACAAAAGTAAAGGAAATGGAGTCTCAGGAACGAATAATTGAAAAACAAAATGAACAGGAACGTTTCCGGCTTAATATGGAGAATGAAAAAGAAAAGAGAAATGATAAGTTTTTGGTTAAATTTCTGATTGGTGATGTATTATTTATATTATTGTTAATGGGATTTGGATTTGGAATTCCAAAATTAGAACATCAAAAAAAAATCAGAGAACTCCAGAAAATCGAATCTGAAATAAGTCAAGCAATTAGCAGTGAAGAATATGATAGTGCCTTGCTTTGGGCTAATCAATTATATCTTGATGATGACTGGTCATCTGACGAAAATAAAGTTTGGAATACAAAACGGGAAAACTATATCGCTATGATTTTGGAAAAAAAGCGAGAAACAGAATCAGACGTTGTCGAATACATTCCTGTCCCAGATGCATCTGATAAACTCAAAGGGAAAAAATATTCTAAGGTTGTTGAGCAATTTGAATCTGCCGGATTTACCAATATAATAGCAAAAGTTGCTTCAAAAAAAGCAGGGTTATTTGATTGGAATGAAACAGTTGAGCATATTACTATCAGCGGAAAATCAAGTTTTACAAAAGAAGAAACATTTGATAAAGATTCAGCAGTAGTTATTTACTACTACTCAAAATAAGTTATCATGTGATAAAATATAAAAACAAGCTGAAATAATGAAATAACTACAGTATAGGTAAATTCTGATTTATCTCAGAAAGGAACTGCATCATGAAAAAAAATGAAATCTATCAGACGGAAATTACCGGCATGACCGCCGAGGGAAGCGGTGTCTGCCGGATCGACGGCATGGCTGTTTTCGTTCCGATGACTGCTGTCGGCGACATGCTCGAAGTCAGAATCGTGAAAGTCCTGAAAAGTTATGCGTTCGGCATTATCGAAAAGCTTATCGAACCTGCTCCCGGCAGAATCACTCCCGATTGCCCTGTATTTCGGCAGTGCGGAGGGTGTGCCTTTCAGCATGTCGATTATGAGACAGAATTAAACTATAAAGAAAGTTTCGTCAACGATGCTTTCACACGAATCGGAAAGCTTTCCCCTGAATTTGAATCGATTCTCGGCAGTGAAAGCCGTTATCACTATCGAAATAAAGCTCAGTATCCCGTTGCAGAACAGGATGGTCATCTTGTATGTGGATTCTATGCCCGTCACAGTCATCGGGTTATCCCCTATCCGGAATGTCCGCTTCAGCCGGAAATTTTTACAGAAATTTTAAATTATCTGCTTCCGGCTTTGGAAACCTGTCATATTTCCGCTTATGATGAAGAAAATCATTCCGGCGAACTGCGCCATATCTATCTGAGAAGAGGCTTCCATTCTGGAGAAATCATGCTCTGTTTTATCACACGAGTATCTGTCCGGAAAAAAATACAGCACCAGCTTTCTGAAATTCAGAAACATTTTCCTGAAGTCATCAGCATTACAGAATCCGTCAACCCGGTGAAAACTAATGTCATTCTTGGAAAATCTGTTACTGTCCTGTCCGGACAGAATTTCATCACGGATACCATGTGCGGAAAAACTATTCGGATTTCTCCGCAGTCGTTCTATCAGGTCAACACAGCACAGGCGGAAAAATTATATCAGCTTGGAAAACTTTATGCTGATTTACAGGAAAATGAAACACTGTTAGATTTATACTGTGGTACTGGAACTATCGGCTTGTCTATGGCAGATTCTGTGGAAAAGCTAATTGGTGTGGAAGTCATTCCCGAAGCAGTTGAAAATGCCAAAGCTAATGCTCATCTAAATCACATCTCAAATGTAGAATTTCACTGCGGTGATGCTGGAATGTTT
>SVNI01000121.1 GCA_015066975.1 Ruminococcus sp.
TGCTTCCGGCACATTATTATCCGTTTTTCAAGAAATATCCGCATTTCGCAGGAAATTACGGCAATGCATGGTGGAAACAGAAAGAAGAATTTGAAAGTTTCAATGGTTCGATTCTGATGACGACAAACTGTATTGTTCCGCCGAAAGATTCCTATAAAGACAGGCTCTGGACGACAGGCGCAGCAGGTTATTCAGGATGCAAGCATATTGATGCACCTTATGGCGAAATCAAAGATTTCACGCCCATCATTGAACAGGCAAAACAATGCCCTCCGCCGACTGAAATCGAAACTGGAACAATTACAGGCGGTTTCGCTCATGAACAGGTATTCGCTCTTGCGGATAAGGTCGTAGAGGCTATCAAATCCGGAGCAGTCAGAAAATTTGTCGTTATGGCTGGCTGTGACGGTCGTGCCAAATCCAGAAATTACTATACTGAATTTGCAGAGGCTCTCCCAAATGATACCATTATTTTGACTGCTGGCTGTGCAAAGTATAAGTATAACAAGCTGAATCTTGGCGATATCGGGGGCATTCCGAGAGTACTTGATGCCGGACAGTGCAATGATTCCTATTCTCTTGCGTTGATTGCCCTGAAACTCAAAGAAATATTCGGTCTGAATGATGTCAACGATTTGCCGATTGTCTATAATATTTCATGGTATGAACAGAAAGCTGTTATTGTACTGCTGGCTCTGCTGTATCTGGGTGTGAAGAATATTCATTTAGGGCCTACGCTTCCGGCGTTTCTTTCTCCGAATGTTGCAGATGTCCTTGTGAAAAATTTCGGCATAGCAGGCATCACGAACGTTGAAAATGATATGAAAAATTTCGGTATCTGATAACAATAATCCGGCGGATTTCAATATCTGCTGGATTTTTTAATTGTGACTTCGTCACAGAATAAAATTTTTCTTTATGCTATACTATTTTATGAAAGGAGCGGTTGCAATGAAACGAAAAGCAGTTGTCAGCATCCGTGAATGTGTCGCCTGTGGATGCTGTGTGAAAGTCTGTCCGAGAAAAGCAATTTCCGTACCGTTCGGGATTTATGCCGAAATCAATCAGAATCTTTGTGTCGGATGCGGTAAATGTTCGCAGGAGTGTCCTGCAAGCGTGATTTGTATGGAGGAGGTCAGTCATGAAGCAGAAAAAGAAATGGTATGATTATTTATGGATATTCTCACTGACATATCTGATTCTGGGGTTTTTCAATATTCTGTTTGCATGGCTGGGACTGATTTGTTTCTTTCTGCCTTTGATTATCTCAATCGGCTGGGGAAATAAAGCCTACTGCAATAAATTCTGCGGAAGGGGACAGTTATTTTCACTGCTCGGCGGGAGATTCGGACTTTCCAGAAAAAAAGACATGCCGAAATGGATGAAATCAAAAATATTCCGTTACGGATTTCTGATATTTTTCTTTGTGATGTTTTTCCTGATGCTATGGAATACTTATCTTGTTTTTGCAGGAACACGGGAATTAAGTCAGAAAATCACTCTGCTGTGGACGTTTAAGATTCCGTGGCACTGGGCATATCACGGAACAGTCTTTTCAGAGGGAGTAGCACAGTTCGCCTTTGGATTTTACAGCATTATGCTGACATCTACAATTCTGGGAATTATCACAATGATACTATGCAAGCCCCGTTCATGGTGCGTTTACTGTCCGATGGGAACGATGACACAGCTCATTTGCAAAGCAAAATATGTGACTTCGTCACAGAAAAATTCTGAAAAATAAGCTATAATAGAAATATCAAATCAAGAAAGGAAGATTTTTATGTCCGTTATGAAAATTACAGAAGCAAATTTCAATGAGGTAAGAAACAGTCAGAAGCCTGTTCTGCTGGATTTCTATGCTGACTGGTGCACTCCGTGCAGAATGGTTTCTCCGATTGTCAGCGAAATTGCAGAAGAACATCCGGAATATCTGGTTGCAAAAATCAATGTGGACAGCAGTCCGGCTCTTGCAGGAGCGTTCGGCGTTTTGAGCATTCCGAATCTGGTTGTTGTCAAAAACGGCAGAATAGCTGAACAGACAGCCGGATTCCATTCCAAAGAACAGATTCTTTCCATGTTACAGGGTTAATTTTCTGAGGCGTTTTTTATCCAGAATCTGCACATCTTTCCGTGAGACGGCAACAATCCCCTCACCGGAGAAATACTTCAGCATACGGGAAACCGTTTCACGGGCAGAGCCGATATATTTTGCAATCTGTTCATGTGTGAGCAGAATCGTATCAGAACTGGTTCTTGCAGATTCATCAAGAAGAAAAATTGCAAGTCTTTTATCCAGACTCATGAACAGAATCTGCTGCATGACCCACATCACATCAGAAAAACGGCTGACAACAGTTTCCAGAGAGAAGATTTTAATTTCCGGATTCCGTTCGGAAATTTCTGCAAATGCCGAACCGTTAATGATAAGGCATTCGCTTTCTTCTTCGGTATCGACAGCAATATCGAATGTAATGCTTTTCAGGACACAGGAAGCCGAAAGCATACACATATCACCGGAATAAAGCCGATAAAGCGTGACATCTTTTCCCTCTTCGGAAAGAAGATACACACGCAGACAGCCCGAACGGACAAAAATCACGCCGGAACATTCACTTCCGTTATGAATATTCATGCCTTTCGGGTATATCTTACTTACAGAATTCTGATAGAGAAGCTCACAGTCATTCTGGGAAATCTGATTCCAGAACGGGAACAGCTTCTGATAAATTATTTCAAATGATTCTTGCATAACAAATTCAAATCCTTTCAGAAAAGAGGTTATTTTTTATGAAAACAGTCATAATCGGCGGAGTTGCCGGAGGTGCTTCCGCAGCCACAAGACTCAGACGGCTCAAAGAACAGGATGAAATTATCATTCTGGAGCGAGGTAATTATATTTCATTCGCAAACTGCGGACTTCCATATTATATCGGCGGTGTCATCAAGGAACAGAAAAATCTGACCTTGCAGACTCCTGAAAGCTTCCGGAAACGGTTTAATATTGATGTGCGTGTTCTGAATGAAGTGGTTGAAATTCTTCCCGATTCACATACAGTGACTGTCAGAAATCTGCAAACAGATGAACTCTATCAAGAACATTATGACAAATTAATTCTTTCGCCGGGAGCTGTGCCGATATTGCCTGATATTTCAGGCATCCGGAATCCGAACGTATTCACACTTAGAAATATTCCGGATACAGTGAAAATCAAAAATTATATTGAATCAGAACATCCTGAAAAAGCGGTTGTTGTCGGTGGCGGATATATCGGTCTTGAAATGGCGGAAAATCTGAAATCTGCCGGACTGGATGTTTCTGTTGTGGAACTTGCTGACCATTTGATTGCTTCTCTGGATTTTGATATGTCCGCAGAAGTGCATCAGCATTTGAGAAGCAAAGGTGTAAAGCTTTACCTGAAAAACGACATTACTGAAATTAAAGACAAGAAAATAATTCTGCAAAATGGAGAACTTGAAGCAGATATGATAATTTTGTCAATCGGTGTCCGACCTGAAACAGCTCTTGCCGAAACATGCGGAATCGCCTTGAATCAAAGAAAAAGCATCATTGTCAATTCTCATATGCAGACAAGCATACCTGATATTTATGCTGTTGGTGATGCAGTCGAAGTACAGGATTTTATTACAAAATCTCCGGCATTTGTTCCTCTTGCAGGTGCAGCTTCCAAACAAGGAAGAATTGCTGCTGACAATATCGCCGGATTTGATTCTGAATACACCGGAACACAGGGTTCAGCAATTCTCAAGCTATTTGATATGACAATCGCTTCTACAGGTTTGAACGAAACCAGAGCCAAAACTTTGGAAATTGAATATGATAAGACTTATCTTTATCCGGCTTCTCATGCTTCTTATTATCCAGGAGCTGAAAAAATGATGATAAAAGTTCTCTGGGACAAGAAAACACTGAAACTGCTCGGAGCACAGATTGTCGGCTCTGATGGTGTGGACAAGCGGATGGATATACTGGCTTCTGCCATCCGGTTCGGAGCAGAAGTCACGAATCTGAAAGAACTGGAATTATGCTATGCTCCACCGTTCGGAAATGCGAAAGACCCGGTCAATATGATAGGCTTTACAGCAGAAAATATCATTACCAGAAAAGTAAAACAGTTTTTCTGGCATGATGTCCGGCATCTTCCACATGACGGCAGTGTCACTTTGCTCGATGTCCGCACAGAAACAGAATTTCAAAGTGGCAGAATTGACGGATTTATTAATATTCCTCTGAATTCTCTCAGAGAACACATCAAAGAACTTCCGGAAAATAAACCCGCTTATCTTCACTGTTACAGCGGACTGAACAGTTATCTAGCCTGCCGTATTCTTTCAGCTTATGGATTTGAATGCTATAACCTTGCAGGAGGCTGGAAATTATATCATTCCGTCATGCAGGAACTTCAGGGAAGCCGGAACAGCTGAACAATCTCATCTTCGAGTATTCTGTTATCATCCGGATGATTTTCTGAAAACTCCAGAATTTCCACATCAGACAGATGATAATCAAAACAGTTCTTGTGGATAGAAATGATTTTTTCAAGCCCTGTTTCAGCATCGGGATATTTTTCAAAGATTTTTTTCAGAAGAATTTCTGTATTTTCTGCTCCTGTTAAGATGTCTGTCACGCTCATAGCAGTCATATCCACAAGTGCAATTGATTTTTTACTAATGGCGATTCTGTAGCGGTGCTGTAATGCTTCGGTTCTGCCTGCTGTCTGGATATGTTCAGGAATCTGTTCGGAATTTTCGGTTTTATCAGTATGAAGAATAATCGTAACAGATTCCGCAGTGACGGCACGGCAGGCAAGCCTCCAGCCTTCCTGCAACCGCTTTTCAGATAAAAATGATTTGTCACTCGGTGTGACCGGCAGATTTCCTTCTTTTATCTGAATCCGGCATCTTCCGCAGACTCCGTTTCCGTCGCAGAAAGCCGGTACTGTTATTTTCTTTCTGCTGAGATAATCCAGAAGATTGACTCCGGCGGGGCATGTTACTGTTTTCTGATTTTTATCATTGTTCATGGTATTCTCACTTTCTCAGGCATATCAATTTTATTTCAGTATACCATGTTTCTGAGTATCTGTCAATGAAAAAACAAAATTTGCAGGATTAAACGAATTATTCTTGAATTGATAACCTTATTTTTAGCTCTCTTTAAAATATCAGGGGGTGCATAAACAAACGAAAGCCTTATCTATCGTTTGTGAGTGTAATTTTCATACATTACACTTTTGGACTCTCATTCACTTCTTATCAGCGGAATAACAACACAGCGAAAGGGTGATTTCTCAAAAAGCCTGAAAATAGGGCAATTTCAGAGATTACCCTTTCGTTTGTTTGTATTCAATACGCAGTGAAAATATCGATTTTCTTTTTCTGGCACATACGAATCATCCGATTGAAT
>SVNI01000122.1 GCA_015066975.1 Ruminococcus sp.
TGTTGTCTGGAATACTGTTCCGGAACTTCTGAAAGGTTCGGAAGCGATTGTGACTGCCTGTGATGCAAAAAATTCTACAGGCGATTCATTAGCAACTTTCTCTGCCGGTGCAGATATGACAGTCTGGATTGCTCTTGATAACCGTGTCGAAAATGTTCCTGTTTGGATGAACAGTTATCAGAAATCTAATCTGATTATGAATAATAATAAAGACGTTATCTTTAATTTATATCAAAAATCTGTCAGAAAAGGCGAAACTGTAACGCTTGGTGCAAACGGTCAAAGTGCTTACTGTGTAAATTATGCTGTATTCGCAACAGATGTAAATAAAACGCTTTTCGGTGATGTCAATGCTGACAGTATTGTTAATGTGTCTGATGTAAAAGTTCTTCAAAATTGGCTTCATAAAAAAGGCTCTTTGAAAAACAGCAAATCCGCTGATATAAACGCTGACGGTATTGTCAATATCTATGATTTAGTTCTGCTAAAAAAAATGCTTCTGAATACCTCTGCTGTTCAGCAGGAAACACAGCCTGTAACTGAAACGGCAATAAAAAACAGCTATGAACCTGAAAATTTTAAATTTTCCGGAACAGTTTATCTTGTAGGAGATTCTACTGTCTGCGAATATGATAAAAATACAAATGGTTCTCTTAATCGTTACGGATGGGGCATGAAATTTGCAGAACAATATCAGAATGTTACAGTCAAAAATCTTGCACTTTCTGGTAGAAGCTCCAGAAGTTTCATGACAGAAAAAAATTATCAGACACTTATCAGCAGTATCAATAAAGGCGATTATCTGTTTATCCAATTCGGTCATAACGATGAAAAAACAGATGAATCCACCTATCCGGGACTTGGCACTTATCCAAATCTGGACATGAGTACACTGGATTCCAATGGCAAAAATGCTCAGAATCAGTATTCTTATGAATGGATTCTGTTAAACAAGTATATTAAACTTGCTCAGAATAAAGGAGCTGTTCCGATTTTGATTACACCCATCACAAGAAGAAATCTCGATGGTACGGCAAATTATCAACAGCATACGCCTTATCAGCAGGCTTTAATCAATCTTGGAAAAGAAAATCATATTGCTGTCATTGATATGACTGCTCTCACAACAAAGCTTTACACGAATCTTTACAATTACGGCGGAGCAGAGGAAACTGCTAAAATACACTGCTATGCTGATACCACAAAAACAACCCTTGATAATACACATCTGAGCAATGCAGGAGCTTATAAAATTGCTTCTATGATTGCGGAACAGACACAGGTTCTCGAATTAACAATTGGAGAAAATAAAAATTAAAAAAGGAGATTTTTATTATGACAAAAAGAAAAATGATTTCTGCATTGCTGGCAGTACAGATGATGACTTCCGGTATCTGCATGATGAACGCATCTGCTTTGGACAGAGTTTCTGTGCATGACCCTTCTGTTATCAAAGACCCGAAAACAGGACAATATTATGTCTACGGCTCTCATGTAGAAGCAGCAAAGTCTAAAGACTTGCAGAACTGGAAAAGATTCACAAACGGCTATACTACTCCGAATAATGTCGAATTCGGTGATATGTCCGTCAATCTGAAAAAAGCCTTTGCATGGAGCGGTGAAAATCTCGAAGATTGTGTGAATGGTTTTGCAGTGTGGGCTCCTGATGTTATCTGGAATCCGGATTATGTCAACAAGGACGGCTCTAAAGGTGCATATGTGATGTATTTCTGCACCTCTTCCACTTATATCCGTTCTGTTATCTGCTATGCAGTTTCTCAAAATATTGAAGGTCCTTTCCAGTTTGTGGATACGCTGATTTATACAGGCTTTACTGCAAATGACCAGTATGTCACCAGCAGTACCAAAAATGTCAATAAGAAATATACTTCTACCAATATTGACGAACTGATTGCTTCCGGAGAAGTTACTTATAATAAGGACTGGTTCAGCGGTAATAATTATAACAATAATTTATTCCCGAATGCGATTGACCCAACTATCTATTATGGAACTGACGGCAGAATGTATATGACTTATGGTTCATGGTCAGGCGGTATCTTTACACTGGAAATTGATAAAAAAACCGGAAAAGTGATTCATCCGAAATCCGGAAAGACTTCTGATGGTCGTATGATTGACAGCTATTTCGGCACAAAGCTAGTCGGAAGCTATCATAAATCCGGAGAAGCTCCTTTTATTGAATATAACCCTGATACCGGATACTATTATTTATGGGTAACATTTGGCGGTCTGATGTCGGACGGCGGTTATAATATGCGTGTGTATCGTTCCAAGAGTCCGACAGGTCCTTTCGTTGACCCGTCCGGAAAATCAGGTATTCAGACAGCTGCTTCTAATCTGGATGATTACGGTCTGAAAGTAATGGGCAATTACAAGTTCAGCACACAGGACAGGGCTTATATGGCCTGCGGTCATAACTCTGTATTACGGGATGATGATGGAAAATGGTATTTATTCTATCATGCAAGATTTGATGACGGCACAGAATATCATGAAGTCAGAGTGCATTCCATGCAGTTCAATTCTGAGGGTTGGCCTGTTGTTGCTCCAAATGAGTATCAGGGAGATGCAATTGACTCCGGCGGTTATGAAACTTCTGATATTGCTGGTACTTATGAATATATCAATCACGGCAATGATACCGGCAAAAAAATTTACAATGCTTCTACTATTACTTTAACTGCTGACGGGAAAATTACCGGAGCTGTTTCCGGTACATGGTCAGAAGCTTCCGGTTCAAATGATGCGGTTATCAAAATCGGAAATCAGACTTATTACGGAAAATTTTTAGCTGCTAAAGATGAAAAGGGCAGAAAAGTCATGTCCTTTACAGCAGTCGGAAACAATAATCAGACTATCTGGGGCAATCAGACAAAGACATTCACAGGCACTCCCAGAACCGGCGGTTATTCCGCAGCAAGTTTTACAGACGGTTCTGTTTTTACAATCAAGAATGTCAACAGCGGGCTTTATATGGAAGTTGCCGGAAATCAGGCTGAAAATAATACGAACGTTCAGCAGTGGGATTTAAACGGCGGTGATGAAGAAGCAGCTAATACTCCTGATACATGGAACATGTGGAGATTGTTTGATGCCGGAGAAGGTTACTATTATATCCTCTCTGAAGTCGGTGACGGTGCGACTTATGCCCTTGATATTGCCGGAAAAAAATCTGATAACGGAACAAATATTAATATTTATCAGTTTAACGGTAATGACAATCAGAAATTCAAACTCACTAAAAATGCAGACGGTTCTTATAAACTCCGCACAAAGGTTTCCGGTGATAAATCTGCTGTCGAAGTGGAAAGCGGAAGTGCAGAATACGGTGCAAATATTCAGGAATGGGAAGTCAATGGTGCAGACTGTCAGGACTGGATTCTGGAAACGGCTCAAGACCCCGGTCTGGAAATGAATACGGATGTTCTGTACACATTCAAAAATGTAAATTCCGGTTTTGTCATGGACATCATAGATGGCAAAACAGAAGATAATTCTAATGTACAGCAGTGGGAATCCAATGGATTTGACTGTCAGAAATGGAAACTCGTTCCATTCAAACAGGGCGGAAATTACTACTATATTCATTCTGTTGCCGATGAAAATTATGTGCTTCGTTCTGATGGTGCGGAAAATGGCGGAAATTTAAGCATTCAGACCTATTCTGGCAAAGACAGTGCAATGCTTTTCAAGTTTGCAAAAAATCCTGACGGCTCTTACCGGATTATGACTCGTTCTTCTAAAGATGCAAAAATTCTGGAAGTTTCCGCTGCAAGCAAAGACTATGGCGCAAATATTCAGCAGTGGGAAGTGAATGGAAATAACTGTCAGAAATGGTATGCTGAAACAGAAACAACAACAACTACTACCACTACAACTACTACAACCACCACGACATCAACTACTACTGAAACAACTACTACAACTACTGCAACTGAAATGACTACAATACCAGAAACAACTACTTCTGCTGAAACTACAACAACTTTTGAAACAACTACCACTACAGGAACAACTGAAACTACTACAGCCACTGAAACAGAAACTTATTCTAAAGGTGATGCAGACGGAAGCGGTACAGTCGATATTGTGGATGTTATTGTTATCAATAAAGCTATTCTTGGTAAAGAAACCTTAACAGAAGCACAGAATAAAGCTGCGGATGTGAATGAAAATGGTGTTCCTGATTCCAGTGATTCTCTCACAGTTATGAAATATATTGTTGGAATCATTATTTCTTTTAATTAAACAGCATATTCATGAACGGAAAGGCTGTTCGGATATTATTTGAACAGCCTTTTTAAAATTTTTGATTTTATTTCAAATGTGAAAATTAGGTGAAAAATTCTAGCTTGTTATTGACAAATCCATTTTCTGTGATATAATAATATCGTAGATTTTATTTTGAAAATGATTCTCAATTTCATATTTGCTGTAGATATATCTGTTTTATGAACGGTAAACATATAAACTGATACTATTTTTCTGAAAAATGTAGAAAACATCAATTTTTTATATAAAAAAGTATCAAATTATATATTTCAGAATCCTTAGATGGATATATCATTTCTATGCACTTAAAATTAAAAATGATTATCATTTTTATTTTTGGAGGTACTTAGATATGAACCGCAAAAAAATGATAACAGCCGTTTTAACAGTAGCCTTTCTGTTGACAGGCTGTGCTTCTAACGCTAAAGCACAAACTACAGAAAGTATTGCTTCCGATGAAAATTCAAAATCAGAATCGGTCAAAAAAACAGAAGTCATTGCTGCTGTCAATTCAGAACCTAGTGCTGGTTGGAATCCTGTTACTGGATATGGGCAGCGATATGACCCTGTTCTGCAAAGTACACTGACAAAGGCTTACGGCGGTGAAATCACTTAGGAATGTTAAATAAATAAGTTGATATTTTACTGTTGCTTAAAACCACGGATGATATAATTCCAATCAGTAAGTGGCTCAATGCGCTCAATATCAATTCGGGCATAATCACTCTCAGAAACTTTGATTCCAGTTCGATACTCATTTTCATCTAAAATGCATTTTACTTTTAATCCCTTTGATGTTGTGGTAGAACCAATCAGGTCAATTATACTATACTCTATTTCTAATTCAAGCAAAAACGAACATCTAAGATTTGAAAATGAAAAGAAAGTAGCGAAGCAAGCTTCTCTTCATAATGAATATGTACAGTGCAAATAAAAGTTTCTACAGCATCAAAAAAGCAGTCAAAAGAATTGTAATAATATACAGAAAGAAGTGTGTTCCGTAAAAATTTCCAG
>SVNI01000123.1:0-778 GCA_015066975.1 Ruminococcus sp.
TCAGGACTATCTGAACGCATTCGGCTTGAATGATATTTACAGCGATAAAACGGCATTTATCAGAAGTTTCCTTTATGATACGGAAAATCAGAATTCTGTTGCTTACAGCTTAGAACGTGCTTATGATAACGGCATTGTTCTGCGTGAGGAAATCTCGACAGAGGCGTTATCTTTCCTGCAAATGGCAAAAGATATTCTGAAAAAATCGGAATTGTCTTCCAATATGAGGCTTTCTCTTTTGCCATTGAAAGATATTTTGTACAGTTTCTGGGGCTGTATCATGGATAATGTCTATGATGAAGAAGTTTGGAATCTGATATTCTGCGGAAAATCTATGGAATGTGTGGCATTATATCTCCGTCTGAAAGCAGATTTTTCCAGTATCAATCAGGAATTTAATAAATTATGCCGTCGGCTAAGATTTGTTCCTGAAAATACGCCTTATCGCTGTAACCAGAAATATCTGTGCAATCTTGTCGAAATTCTCGAAGATGAGGCAGAATATGCCATTCATGCTGACAAGGCGATGCATAGCTTAGAACATTTATTTGAGGTGAGTGCATGAAGAAAATCAATTTTTCCTATGAAACAAAACTGACATTTGATGATTATGTACATTATCACAGCTTTGCACTGCGTGTCATCCCGCCGGAAACGGAAACACAGCATATTCTGAACTGTGAGCTGAACATTTCGCCGATTGCCGTCACACAGCAGACTGAGGATGCATTCGGAAACAATGTCACAAGCGGATACTTAGCAGGCCAGCACAGATTTT
>SVNI01000123.1:788-5273 GCA_015066975.1 Ruminococcus sp.
TTTAGATTTCTCCGTCAAAGGCACAGCGGAAACAGACTTATCAAAATTCCGGAAAGATTACATGTCCTGCTATCTGTATCAGAGTGATTTCACAAAGCCAGATTCGGTGTTATCAGCATTCTGTCAGACTTGCATTTCCGAATGCTCAGAAACAGAAATTCCGGCAAGAGTCAGATATTTTTCCGACAGATTATCGGAAGTGATTGCTTATCAGAAAAATACAACCGATGCCGGAACAACGGCTTCCGAAGCGTTTGCACTGAAATCCGGAGTATGTCAGGATTTTGCACACATCTTGATTTCGATTCTGCGAACGAATGGTATTTCAGCCAGATATATCGCCGGACTTGCCTTTTGTGACGGTGAAACTCATGCATGGATCGAGTACTGGACGGGTACACACTGGGAAGGCTTTGACCCTGCGAACAACTGCCCTGTCACGGAAGAATATCTGATACTGGCACAGGGGCGTGATTTTGGTGATGCTTCTGTCAGCAGAGGCGTTATGCTCGGAAAGTATACAAGACAATTACAGCTTGTGCGTTCTGCATTGAGTTAAGAGAGAGGTTAGAATATGATAGAAACAATTGCGAGTACGACACTTGCTGTCAATGAAAATCTGCTGATTCAGAAACAGCGGATTCAGTCCGGCAAAAATAAAACCCGTCTGAGTCTCGTCACTGGAACACACGGTGACGAACTTGAGGGGCAGTATCTGGCTTGGCTGTTAGGCAGTTTTCTGAATCAGCATCTTGACGAACTTGACGGGATTGTAGATATTTATCCGGCACTCAATCCGATGGGGATTGATTCGATTACAAGAAGCGTTCCCATGTTCGATATTGATATGAACCGTATCTTTCCAGGGACAAAGCACGGCACAATGATGGAAGTCATCTGTTCTTCGATTGTGAATGATTTAGCTGGTTCGGATGTCTGTATTGATGTGCATTCCAGCAATATCTTTCTGAAAGAAATTCCGCAAATCAGAATCAGCGTACCGACAGCAGAAATGCTTGTACCATACGCAAAATTGATGAATGTCGATTTTATCTGGGTACACGAATCGGCAACGGTTCTGGAATCGACTTTAGCACATACGCTCAACACCAGAGGAACAAAAACACTTGTAGTCGAAATGGGTGTCGGAATGCGTATCACAAAAGAATACGGTCAGCAGATATTTGACGGAATTATGAATTTAATGCATCATCTTGGCATGTGGAAAGGCGAAATCAAACCTGTCAGAGAACCAATCGTTTCATTAAATAGAAAAGTCGGATTTATCAATTCTGATGCTGCTGGAATTTTCGTGCCGTGTGTATCATTTGGCGATACGGTCAAAAAAGGCGATTATATCGGAGACGTGCTGAACCCTTTGACCTCTGAAATTGTCGAGAAAGTCACGGCAGTATGTGACGGTATGATTTTTACATTGAGAGAATATCCGGTTGTTTATGGCGGTTCGCTTTTAGCAAGAATTCTCATGAAAGAGGAAGAATCAGAATGAAGAAAAAAGTCTTGTTTTCGCTGAAATCTCCTTACAGAGAACAGCTTGACGTAATTGGTTATCGGTTCGGACACGGTGAGAAATCTCTTGCGATTGTCGGTGCAATGCGTGGAAATGAAGTCCAGCAGATGTATGTTTGCAGTCGAATGATTCAGGAACTCAAGAAATTGGAAGCAGACGGAGCAATTGCTGAAAATACCGAAATTCTGATTATTCCGTGTGTGAATTATTATTCTATGAATATTGGCAAGCGGTTTTGGGCTATGGATAATACCGACATTAACCGCATGTTTCCGGGGTATGATATGGGCGAAACCACACAGAGAATCGCTGACGGAATTTTCCAGAAAATCAAAGATTATCAATATGGAATCCAAATGGCGAGTTTTTATCAGTCTGGAAATTTTCTCCCTCATGTTAAGATGATGGATACCGGATTCACTGACCCTAATTTCATGAAACAATTTGGTTTTCAGTTCGCCTTGATTCGGAAGCCTCGCCCTTATGATACCACAACTTTAAATTATAACTGGCAGATATGGGAAACAAAGGCTTTTTCCGTTTATACCAATGCCACAGATACCATTGATGAACCATCCGCAGAAGAGGCTGTGAATGCGATTCTAAGATTTATGAATTCCGCTGGATTGATTTCCGTCAAAATTCATTCCGGCTATCATACGGAAATTTTGCAGGAATCACAGACGAAACAAATTCAATCCGAAGCAGGCGGATTATTTGTCAGTTTGGTGAAAATTGGACAGCGTGTCCAACGTGGCGACTTATTGGGGAAAATTATTCATCCGTTTGACGGTGAACTGATTTCAGAAATCAGGACTCCGGTATCCGGAACGGTCTATTTTGAATATGACAGTCCGCTTATCAATGAAAAAACAGTATGCTTTAAAATCATCAGATAGGAGATTGCTTATTATGGAACAGCATTTTCATGAAGTAAAGACAAAACAGATTCAGAATCCGGACGGCTCTGTCACAACTGTGACAACAGTCAGTTCCGGTTCATCCGAACAGACAAAGACAGTTTCACAGGGAACGACTGTGACAACTTCTACTGTAACGACTTCTGTTTCATCCAAAACAGAAACGTCATTCAAATCAGAACCCTGACAGGAGGTTGGATTTTATGAGCATCATCATGGGCTGGCTCGGAAGCAGTATTGATATGAATTATTTCAGAAAGCATTTTGATTTGTCCGGAAATACGGAAATCATGCATACCGGAATTGCTGTGATGGCATTTCATGATGCCGAAAATACAGAAACAAAATTATTTCATTATCATCGCAGTATTGCGGTCTGTGATGGTGTTCTGCATGATGCTGGAAATATCCGTTCAGGACTGGAATGGAAATATCCGTTCCATACAGACAGCAGTACAGAACTGTTTCTGTATCTGTATGAAGAATGTGGAACAGCATTCTTCTCAATGTTCGACGGCGAATATGCCTGTATCATTTATGACGGACATTCCGGAAAATTAGTTGCTGCAAGAGATAAATCCGGAACATATCCGCTGTATTATGGATTTGATAAAAAAGGCGGTATTGTATTTGCAAGCTGTCGGGAATGTCTTGCAGAAATCTGTAACAGTGTCCATGAGTTTCCGGCAGGGAATTATTATGCAGACGGTGTTCTGCATCCGATTGCAGAAGATTCCGGAATCAGGCATCATGTTCTGCGGAGGTGTGTATGAAACCGATTATCGGCATTGTTCCGCTTGTGGATAAACAGAAAAATTCATTGTGGATGCTTCCGGCATATTTTGAAAAAATTCAGCAGTCCGGCGGCGTGCCGATAATGTTACCGCTGACTTCTGAATTTTCCGTGCTGAATCAGGCAATGCATATCTGTGATGGATTTCTGCTGACTGGCGGTCAGGATGTTTCTCCGCATTTGTATGATGAAGAAATTCTTCCGGAATGCGGAAAATGCTGTGAAATCCGTGACCGGATGGAAATGCATCTGCTCCGGACGGCTCTTGAAGAAGATAAGCCGATATTAGGTATTTGCAGAGGAATTCAGATTCTGAATGTATTCTGTGGCGGAACATTATGGCAGGATATTCCGTCACAGCATCCGACAGAAGTTGACCATCACATGACTGCACCTTATGACAGATATGTACATGAAGTCAGTATTTTGTCAGATGCATCGCTGTACAGCATTCTGAACTGTGAAAAACTGAAAGTAAACAGTTATCATCATCAGGCAGTCAGGACGCTCGGAAACGGATTGCAGATAACAGCCGTTTCAGAAGATGGCTTTATTGAGGGGATTGCCATATCGGAAAAACGATTTGTACAGGCAGTGCAATGGCATCCGGAATTGTTATCAGATAAAGCATCAGAAAAATTATTTTCTGCATTGATTCAGAGTTTTTATACAGGTTCTCTTTAAATTACCTGTAATTTTATATAGATAAGAGTGTGAAGTAACTATGTGTTCCATTATGGGATGGTGCAGCAAAGATGCTGACCGCAGTTTGTTTGAGCAGGGATTTCAGGAAACGATTTCAAGAGGTCCGGACTGCTCCAGAATTATTGAGAATTCAGAGGGAATTCTCGGATTTCATCGGCTTGCCATTATGGGGCTGACTCCGGAAGGTATGCAGCCGTTCCGCCTTGACGAGAGTATGGTAGTCTGCAACGGCGAAATTTATGGTTTTCAGAAATTGAAAGATGCTCTTGCTGAAAAATATCAGTTTCAGAGTGAATCTGACTGTGAAATTCTTCTGCCGCTCTGGAAAGAATACGGGACAGATATGTTTGCTATGCTGGATGCAGAATTTGCTTGTATTATCTACGACGAGGATTCTCATGAATTTATTGCCGCCCGTGACCCTATCGGGATTCGTCCTCTGTATTACGGATATGACAGCAAAGGGGGGATTATATTTGCAAGCGAGCCGAAAAATTTAACTTGCATATGTAGTCATATCAAACCGTTTCCGCCGG
>SVNI01000124.1 GCA_015066975.1 Ruminococcus sp.
GAAAAAGCGTGAAATTGAAGTGAGAAAAAATGCGAAAACAAAAAGTTAATAAATTTAACTTGTCAAAAAGAAATCCCCTCTCGGAGTGCTGAAAAGCATTTTTCCAGAGAGGGGATTATTTTTTAAAAAAAGCGTTTAACAACCGTTTAACAGCTTTTAAAAAATGTTTAAAAAGCGTTTAAATGGCTGTACTGCGTGTTTAACATTTTTTATTTTTAAACGGCACATGAAAGACACAACACGACAAAGCCTATTCTTTTTCAAAAAAATAGGTGACGAACTGACGAACTAAATTAAAACAACTGACGAACTAGTTCGCCAGTTGTTTTTATACAAATTGTATTAACCGTTTTTTATTTCGTCAACCATGATAATTATCTTTGCTTTCTGAATTGGTGTTAATGCCTTAAAACTCTTCAGTAATTCCATAGTGAGTTCATCTTGTTCACACTCGTATGGACTACCTATGCTAATGTTATTGTTACCATTGACATTATTTTGCTGATTACTATTTACGCTAATCAGAATATTCGGAACTTCTGTTCTGCCAAGCAGGTAATCTACAGAACATTCTAAGTAATCGGCAATTTTAGCAAGGCTGAATGATGATAAACCTTTTTTGTCTGAAATTTGATTCAACGTATTTGGGTTTAAATCACAAGCAGACAGTACATTTTTTACCCGAATTCCTTTTTCCTTTGCTACACTTTTTATTCTTTCTATTAGTTTTTGTGAATCATACATAAAAATATCGCCTTTCATTTGTTTAAGTTTACGAAAATACAGAAATTTCATGATTTTAATTGACAATCAAGAAATTTCATGATAAAATATTCGTAGTGAATATTTTAAGGCAGAAAAAGCCCTATGATAATCATAGCACAAACCGAATGAAAAGTAAATAGAATTGAGGTGATTTTTCATGACACTGGGAAACCGAATCAAAAACCGCCGTGAAGAGCTGGGCATGACTCAGATTGAACTCGCAGAATCAGCCAAGCTTTCACAGGGGCATATTTCCAAAACGGAAAGCGGAAGTTTCATTCCGAAAGACAGCACACTGATTGTTCTGGCAGTTGCTCTGCGACTTGAGCCGGAAGAACTGCTCGGCATGAAATCCAATCAGATTATCAAAAAGGAGAAGAAAGCATCATGAAACACAGATTTACCTACAAAGAGCCGTCCGGAGCATGGGGAGTTCATGGAGAAGAATTCAAGAATATGAGTCAGACAGTTTACGGAGCGATGCGCAAACTGCTCGATTATGAAGAAACTGGTCTTTCGCCGGACGATGTAGAACATATTCAGCACCGGCTTAAAGAAGTGCATATCGGAACAAAAATTCAGAGCTATGAAGTTTTCGGAATATTCAACGGCTACTGTATCGCATTCAGCCGGAAAGCTCCTGAACCGTATGTTGTATGGACAATCGACAGCAACAAATGTGGTGTTCACAATGGCAGATATTTCGGAACGAAAGCAGAAGCGGTCAGAGAATTTGCGGAACATGCATTTAAAATCAGCCTTGACGAAAACAAAGCCGAAACAGCGGATTGATTCCGCTGTCTGCCGGAAATGGTCTACCGGCACTGATGAGGCAGACCGGAAAAGAGGTGAACCAACATGCCTGTAGAAGATGTTATGGAAGTATATCTGAACAGTGTCATCGGACTGGCGAAAACGCTTTCTGAATTTATATGCAGTTCTGAAAAAGCAGACTTCATCTTTTCTGCGACAGCAATTCTGATGAATGAGGAAAGCAAAACAGAACATGACATTGAACTGCTGGAACTGACGTTCTATGTACCGGAACTTGTAAAAGAGTACCGGAGCAGTGTTCTGGAATCCAACAGAGCTATTATCGCACACTTAGAAAAATTCCAGCTTCACGGCTATCATTTTGAAGACCTGATACATGCCCTGAAACTGGAAAACCAAACATTGAGTGAAGAAATTCACTTTGCTTAATGTTCTGTAATCAGTGTACCACAAAATCCGACATTTGTCAAGAAAAAATTTTGCCTGATTCCAGAAATCCGGCAGAAAGGAGAACTATGTGGAATATTTAACAACAGCAGAATATGCTGAATTAAAGAATTGCTCCGAAAGATATATTCAAAAACTTATCAAAACAAATAAACTTGAATGTATCGAAAAGTCGAATCCTGCCAACGGGCATTATTATTATTTGATACCTGTTTCCGCACTTCCGGAGAACCTGCAAGAGAAATATTACAGAAAGCAGAAAGCTGATGCCGGACTTCTTCCGGAGAAGAAACCAGAACAGAAAGCCAAGCCGGAAAAGCCGAAGCCTCCGCAAAGGTCATTTGAACAGCTTTCTGATGAAGAACGTCAGCAGGTCACAGAATGGACAGAGATTCTCAATGAATGGCAGGCGATGCGTTCGCAGTATCCGAAAAGCAAAACTGAATTCGATAAGCTGTATATCGGAAAGTGTCAGCTTGAACACCCGAATATGAAAATTTCAGAATCTATCCTCTACCGGAAATATTCTGCTTTCCGTGACGGAAATACAGAGGGGCTTCTCGACAGGAGAGGTACATGGAGCAGGGGGACAAGCACAATTCCTGAGCCTGTCTGGGAGATGTTCCGAAGCTGGTGGATGGACGAAAATCTGCCTTCTGTCAGTCTTTGTTATAGAAGTGTAATTATCTGGACAGAAGAATTTTATCCGGAACTGGTTTCACAGATTCCGAATGAAAGAACATTCCGTAGAAGAATTGACCGTGATATTGCAGAATATCTCCGGACATGTGCCCGTGAAGGTGAAAAGGCATTTACAGACAGATGTGCTCCGTACATCATGAGAGATTACAGCGAACTAGAAGCCAATGACTGCTGGATTGCCGACACGCACACGCTCGACATTATCTCGAAAGACGGCACAGTGAAGCACAGACTGTATCTGACAGCGTTTCTTGATGCGAAATCCGGTATTCTGACCGGCTGGAACATTGCGGAATCAGCAAGTTCTGATTCTGTCCGGCTGGCACTCCGGAACGGCATTCAGAAATATGGGATTCCGAAATGCATCTATGTCGATAACGGTCGTGAGTATGTCAATCATCAGTTAGGCGGCAGAGGGCACAGAACCAAAAAGAACGAATCGCCTGCATCTGAACCGCCGCCGATTTTCAAGCGGCTCGGCATTGAAATGAGAAACGCAGAAGTCCGGAGGGCAAGAACAAAACCAATTGAAAGAACTTTCAGAATTGTGAAAGAACAGTTTTCTAAGCTATGGACAGGCTTCTGCGGCGGAACGATTCTCGAAAAACCGGAAAGTCTGAAACAGAGAATCAAATCCGGACAAATTCCCTGCGATTATGAAATCCGTGAAATGCTCGGCACATGGATTGACGGCGAATACAATCAGCAGCCATACGGCGGACGTGAACGCTGTTTCAAGGGTATGAGCCGAATGGAAGTCTGGAGCAATACTCTGACTGAAATCAGAAAGCCTGTCTCCGAAGAAGATTTGAATCTGCTGCTGATGAAAACTACCAGAAAGCAGAAAGTCAAGAGAAACGGTGTTTCTGTTACGATTTCCGGAGAAGAATTCTGGTTCTATGACAAGATTCAGACGCTTGAAAATCTCCGCCGTGAAGTCTATGCCAGATACGACCCTGCTGATTTCCGGACAGCACGCATCTATGATGCTGAAACAGACAGATTCCTGTTTGAATGGAAGCTCGCTGATATTCTCATGGTCAACTATCTTGAAAAGAATCAGGAAACTGTTGCAGATGCAAATGCAAACATCAGAGCCGTGAAAAAATATGCGCATCAGCAGAAGAAACGACTCCGGAAATCCGGCCAGCCCTCTCTGCTGGATATGCAGAAGCTCCGGATGCAGGCAAAGCTTGCTGACGGTCTGGAAACCAAAGCACCGGAAAAGATTACACTCATCCAGTCCGGTGAGGAACTTCCGCAGAAAAAGGCGGTCGGTGCTGAAAACTTATCTGTACAAATGAACCTTGACCGGATGCGTGAAAATTATCTCAAACTCAAACAACAGAAAGGAAATGAATGATTATGATGAATTATACAGAAGAACAGCTTGCTTTGCTTGGCAGAGTAGAACAGTATCTGGCTGAAAATCCTAAGGTGAGTCAGAACGAATTAGGAAAGATGATGGGCTTTACCTCCGGCTCGATTCTCTCCTCTCTCAGGAAAGGCACATACAAGACTCCGGAAGCCGCTTTCCAGAAAATTGCTGCTTATTTCGAGGTCAAGGATGCTGCAAACAAGAGACGTGCAGAAGTACATTATGCACCAACCAATATTTCTTCTCATATCTATGGGCTGATTGGTGTGTGTCAGGCGGCAGGAGGGCTGACAATCGCTGTCGGTGATGCCGGAATCGGAAAGACCAAAGCAGCGCAGAAGTTTCATGAAGATAATCCTACAAACAGCTATTATCTCACAATAAACCCTTGTTTGACAAGTGTAAAAAGCCTGTTAAAAGCAATTGCTTCCGAAATCGGTGCAACTGTAGAGCGTTCTGTAGATGACCTCTGGCTTTCTATTGTGAAAAAACTTTCTGATGGTACTGTTCTGATTCTGGACGAAGCACAGAATCTCACTATCAAAGAAATTGAAACGCTTCGGAGTTTTTCCGATTACTTTCAGTCCAGAGGTCAGACACTCGGCATCTGCTTCATCGGCAATCCGGAAGCAGTTGTATATATGAGCCGGAAAGCGGAATTCGCTCAGATTTCCAACCGTGTCAGACTCCGCAGATTCTATACCAGCGAACAGATTACAATTGATGATATTAAAATGCTGTTTCCGGTTCTGGCAGAACAGCACATGCAGAAAGAACTTGAATTTCTGCATAAAATTGCACAGTCTGAGGATGCTCTCCGTGGTGCGGTCAGCGTTTTCATGAATGCCTACACAAACAAAGACTACACAATTGACGGTCTGAAATTTTCTGCTGCTTATGCTGAAATCGAGGTGTAATCATGAAATTGAAAAAACTTCTGAAAGTTCTTGCTTCCAATACGGAAATCTATGTTTTCTGCCTCGATTACAGCTACAGCTTTTCCGGAACAGCCGGCAGCGCAGAAACTGACATAAAACTGGCATTTGAAAACGGATTTCCGGTCAATCTTCTGAAATGCCGTGTTGTCACCGTAACTGCTTTCTGCGAAAATTATCTCAATATTGCAGTCAGCGAAAACTAAATCCATATCAGAAGGGCAGTTCCGCCCTTCTGCCCTAATGC
>SVNI01000125.1 GCA_015066975.1 Ruminococcus sp.
AGTGCAGAAAGCCTGATTGGTATACATCAGCCGCACCCCCTGTAAAGCAGTCCGGAAGTCCCCAGATATTTCATGCAGATGCTTTGCAGATAATCTTCCAGTCCGGCAGTTTCACCGTTCAGAAGTGCCGACAGAGTGTTAGAAACACTGCCATAGGAAACACTGTAAGCCCCGATGGTTTCCTGTGTTTTCGGTCTGCCGGAATCAGAACTGCTGTTTGCTTTGAGCTGATACAGATAAATTGCTTCTGCAAGAGCACAGCAGCACTTTTTGATTTTCGTTTCATATTCTGCCGGAATGCCGGTGCAGAGCCGGTCAAATGTCACCATATCCAGATATTCAGAAGCCCGTTCCGTCGCCTGACGGAACACTTCTGAATCTGTTATTGCTGTACCGAAGAAGCTTTCCTGATAAAATTCAAAATCTGTGTAAGCCATTTACACACTCTTTTCTTTTTCCGGTGGTTTTTCCTGCTTGGCAGGCTTTTTCTTTTCCTCCGGAAATATCAGACCGATAGTTTTCATGAAATCACCTCCGCATCAGGTCGAGGCAACAGAAACATAGATTCCGTTCTGCTTGTTGTCGAAAACGTCCGTAATGCCGTAGGCACGGTAGAAGAATGCCCATGCATCTGCATTCTGGTTCTGCTCCGGACTGATAACTTTTGTCACATTGTGCTTTGTGAACTGAATCGGGGACTGCTTCTGAACAATCATGAAGTTGAGATTCTTTCCGGCAGAAGCCTTGGTATAATGGCCTGCTTCTTCGCCGGAGGTTTTGCCGTCCAGCAGGTCAATTGCAGAATAGAATCTCGACTGCGGAACTTTTACAATTTTGGCATAGCTGTCGAGCATGGCCTTGGATTTGTAAGTTTCCACGGCAGCAATCAGATTGTACAGTGTCGGGGTAATGAATAAATATCTGCCTTCTGGAGTGACTTCCGCTTCGTCAAGAGTAGTATTGGCGGCGGTCAGGGCGGCAAGAATGCCGTCACCGGTGGAATACGTCTGATTAGTGGCTTTTGTTCCTGCTTTTGCGGCATAGCTTGCAAATCTCCATGCATCCAGCTCCGGAACAACTTTCGTTCTGATAAACTCAGAAGACAGCATTCCGAAGGAAATGCCGGCGGTTTCCTCATCGTCCATGGCATCGACAGTAAATTTTCTGCCTCTGTCGTAGTTGAATTCCTTTGTTTCCCATGTCAGGGACTCACTGCCGTCAACGTAGCCGGAATTTCTGGAATAGTCCGCCAGACCGTCAAGGCTCATTTTAGGGAACAGAATCTGACGGGCATTGTTTCCCTGACGGATACGTTCAGGAGCGGCTTCAAGGTCAGCAGTCAGCGTACTCTGCTTGTAGACTTCGTCCAGAAGGGCGATATATTTGCTGATAAGTGTGATAGTATTCGGCATAGAATTTCCTCCTTATTTCAGACCCATGATTCTGCGGATAGCATCATCATCGGGAGTTTTGACGGTATTGCCGGACGTACTGCCGACAAATTCAGGTTTTGGCTTGTCGTTGGCGAACGCATCCGGACAGGATTCTTTCAGCTTCTGCACAATATCTGCACCGCCGATAAGAGAACCGTCTTTATCGAATTTCAGTTCGGCATCTTTGAGCATACCTTTCAGATATGCCGCATAGATGGCATTCTTCATGTTCTGACTCTGAACAAACTTGTCGAGCTTATCGGAATAGTCACGTTCTTTCTGAGCCTGTTCGAGGGCTTCGGCTTTCTGCTTCCATTCGTCAGCGGATTTCTGGATGCCGTCAATGTCCATGTCCTTGAAACTCTGGATAGCCTGATTTGCTTCATCAAGCTGAGTTTTCAGGGCGTTGTAATCCGCTTCGGAATAGGTTTTCTCTGCCGGAGTTTCCGGCTGTTCCTGTTTGGTTTCGGTTTCTTTGATTTCTTCTGCCATAGAAAAAAACTCTCCTTTTCTGAAAAATGGGTATAAAAATAAGGCTTTAAAGCCTGTTTTACCGTTATTTAATCAGTATAAAAATTGCCTGTAAATGTGAACAGCTTCCTGTCATCTGTCCGGTGGATATTTGCCGAACCGCGCTTTTCGAGTTCTCTGACAAGTTCTTCTGTCGAGAAATCTTCCAGAAGTTCTTCTTTCTGCATGGGGCAGGACAATTCTATTCCTGCTTCAATATATCCTGCTGAACCAAAGTCCAGACAGTACAGCTCTTTCATGAGATAGTGAATCTGGTTCATAATTTCCAAATCTCCCGCTGTGCCGTGACCATATTCAGACATTTCTTTCAGCGTTTCAAGATTCTTTGTCAGATATTCACGATAGCTTTCAGGTGTTACTTTTTCCATTGTGGTTGCTCCTTTTCTGATTTATTTTTCGTCATTATCAAAAGCCCCTATAATCGCCAGAATCCAGACGGTAATCATTACCCAGTCCGGAAGCGGTGTCAGGGCATTCAGAATGTATAATAAAAGAATTGTGGGAATCATTGCAATTCTCCTTTTCGGGGTATAAAAATTGCACCCTTTTCAGGTGCTCACTTTCTGGTATCAGAAAACCGCCCGTAGCGGACGGTTTAATTTTGTTTGACTTTTTCATTATTTTCTGTTATAATAATAGCGAAAGGGGGTGATTGATATGGAAATGATTTCTGTCAAGTCCAGCAATTTATCTGATGTAGGCTATGATAAAGAAAATAGAATCCTCTATATCAGATTTCATTCAGGCGGATTGTATGCCTATTATGATGTACCAGAATATGAATATCATCATTTGATGAGTGCATCATCACACGGAAAATACTTCAGTGCATATATTAAAAGAGCATACATTTATAAAAAAATCAGCTAATCCGTCACAATCAGAACAACCGCCGAACCGTTCACGTTTACTGTAAAATCTTCATACGGTTCAACGATAATTGTTTTCACTGCTTCCCGATTTTTCAGTTCTTCCACCAACTGATAAGTCGGGATTTCTTTTAAACCGTTCATAACATTCCCTCTTTCTCCCAGACGGGATTTTTATTCATCGGTAGCCTCATCAGGCGAAGTATTAGCCAATCGTTCAAAAGCTTCATCGTTTTCCTTCTGTATTTTCCTGTAGAAACGATAGCTTTCTTGGGCTTTTTCCGGAGCTGTTGACAAAATTTCAGCTTCTCCATTTTCGTTATATTTCCACCAAGATTCATTTTTCATCCAATATGTCATTTGCTGTACTTTATGTTTGCCCGCTGTCATTGTCCTCACGTCCTTTCAAAAGTTCTTCCACCAGCTGACAAGTCGGGATTTCTTTTAGTCCGTTCATAATAATTTTCTTTTCTCCGAACAGGATTTTTTTTATTTAAGGGCAACACATTTCCAGCATTTCTCCATAGCCTGTCTGAACAAATTCATTTCTTTCTTCTTCAGGCAATGAACGCAAATATTCATTCAATTCATTACGAAGATTTATAATTTCTTTTTCTGGTGTCTTTGAATTGATGAGCTTAATTTTTTTAATATACTCTTTTAGTTTAGGATTTTTAACAGGCTCTTCAAGTAGTATTCCATCACGCTTATAAAGCAATTGTCTAATTATCTCTTTACCTTGATGAGCATAAAAATATTTTTTCTCGCTTTCAGTTAGGCTTTTCAAATAGTTTTCAAATTTTTCTTCAAAATCTTTCCACTGTTCTGATGTAAATCCATCTGCTTTTTCAAGGATTCCAAGAAATTCTTTTGATTTTTCTTTCATAGTGGTTCACCTTCCAGAATCTCAATTAGATAATCTATTGTTATCTTATCTATCAGGCTTAATTTACTATTTCCAACCTGTTCTATAATCCAATTATACCGCATTTTCATGTCAATGTCAAGCATTTTTCTTCCAAAATCAAAGTCTGTTGGACTGATTTTTAATATCCTGTTCACATCTCTTAAACTTCTTACAGATACAGGATAATTTTCACTATAAGGAAGATGATTTTTTTTACATATTTCCTGTGCATACAGTTCAACTGTTGCTTCTTCCATAGTCCTATGTTCAATAAATTCTTCTTTAGAAAAGTAACTACAGGAACGGGCATGTAAAAGTTCATGAATCACAATTTTAATATCTGCATCTTCCCTGATTAAAATATCACAATTCCAATCCTTTTTTCCCATAGCATTATCAAAGGAATCTTGTAACATTCGGAAAGCATTACCGCTCCATTTACTTTTTTTCGTTGCATAATCATCAAGAAATTTATCAACTTGTTCGGCTGTTCTTTGCAAAATTTCCGGAGTTTCTGCAATTTTTCCGGCTGGCAAAGCGACTGAACCGGACGGATTTTTCGGCTTTGGAGATTTCGGAACAGAGGGCGAAGCCGGAAAAGCAGGCGGGGGATTTTTGCCTTGTTGTGCTTTTTTGTTCGCCCAGACAGCTTTCTGTGCCTCACTTTGTCCGAATCCGCTGACCTGTGTCCTGAACTTGTCATTCCACTGCCCTGTCTGATTGCAGAAGTCACGGAGCTGTTTTTCGGCATCTTTCAGCTTGACAGCGTTTCGGTTATAGTAATTCTGTGCTGCTGCCCTTGTCGCATTGTCAGGAGCGTTTCTGATGCTCTCCTGTGCGGTAATTAGACGGCGTTTCAGTTTCCGGATTTTTCGTTCTGCCGCTCTCTGCATCTGCGAAATTTCATATTCGGAGTACATCTGCCCGTTATACGGAATGTTTTTCGCATTGAGTGCGGCTATCTGCTGTTTTGTGTAGTTCGGCTTGGAAAAGCCTTCATAATACGGATACCAGTTATGTCGGCAGTTCCAGCCTTTAAAGCCTCTGCCCGTTCCGTAGCCGATTTGGTCGAGTGTGTAGACATATAGACCGTCAATCGTCCTTCCTGCGTTTTTTCCGGTTCTGCTGACAAGCTGCCCCTGCCATTCTGCATGGTCAGGCCTTGCACCGGAATGTGCTGACAGTTCCATCAGGTCACAATCAGCTTCTTCGGCATGTTTCAGAGAAACAGCAGCAGTTGCCTGACCGACACCCGTCAGAACTGCACGTCTAACAGCGACATCAAGCTTGTCCCTGTGGCCTGACGGATAGACAACTT
>SVNI01000126.1 GCA_015066975.1 Ruminococcus sp.
CGGCGGAGTGATTTCGCTGCTGTTTTCTGCATACACTCATAATATATATGCAAAATTCAGAAAGGACTGGTAGCAATGGCTTTTATCAGAAAAAATATTGAAGAATTACAGATGAATCCGGTCAATATGATTGGAAAAGAATGGTTTCTGCTGACTTCCGGCACACCGGAAGACTACAATACTATGACGTGTTCCTGGGGCGGTATCGGCGTTATCTGGAATGCACCGTCTCTGACGGCCTATGTGCGTACAACCCGTCATACATTCGGCTATCTGGAGAAGAATAACACATTCACAGTCAGCGTGTTCCCGGAAGAATACAGAAAAGCCCTCGCATTCTGCGGAAGTCATTCCGGCAGAGACTGCAACAAGGCAAAGGAAACCGGCCTGACCCCTGTCAGCCTCGACGGCGTTCCAGCCTTTGCAGAAGCAAAACTGGTCTTTGTCTGCGAAAAAGTCTATGCACAGATGCTCGCCAAAGATGCTTTTGTCCGGAAAGAACTTCTGGAAGATTATTATGCCAAAGATGCCATGCATAAGATGTATCTGGGGAAAATTACAGCCGTTTATGAAAATCAGGCATAAGAAAGCAAAGCAGAAAAACGGCTCGCAGTCAGAACTGTGAGCTGTTTTTTTAGAAAACAAAATTTTTTCCCGGAAGTCTTTACAAATCTGAAAATTTAGTATATAATATAAAAATCATATCAAGGAGGAGTTATCATGAATTTTTCACCAAAGGAAATTCTGGATTTTGTAACTGAAAATGATGTCAAGTTCATCCGGCTGACATTCTGCGATATGCAGGGCAATCTGAAAAATATCGCCATTATGCCCGGCGAACTGCCAAGAGCGTTCTCACACGGCATTCTGCTGGATGCCGCAGGTTTTTCCGACTGTTATCAGGATTTGCTGTTAGTGCCGGATATTTCAACCCTTTCCGTTCTGCCGTGGCGGCCGAAATCCGGCAGAGTGGTCAGATTCTTCTGTAGCATCAAGAATCTGGACGGTTCGTATTATGCCGGAGAACTGCGCCACACACTTCAGGAATATATCCAGAAATTATATACAAAAGGCTATTCCTGCGAATTCGGCACAAAAAGCGAATTTTATCTGTTCGACTGCGACGACGAGGGCAGACCTACAAAAATTCCGCATGACCATGCCGGTTATCTGGATGTTGCCCCTCTCGATAAGTGCGAGAATGCCCGGCGCGAAATCTGCCTTTCCCTCGAAGAAATGGGGCTGAATCCTCAGCGTTCCTGCCATAAATATGGCCCTGGCCAGAATGAGATTGATTTCAGGTGCAGTGAGCCTGTCACTGCCGCTGACAATATGGTGCATTATAAGACTGTCGTCAAGACCATTGCGGCGCAGAACGGCCTGTACGCTTCCTTTATGCCAAAGCCCCTCAGCGGAACTTACGGAAGTGCTCTGACTATCGTCATTACCCTGAAAAACAACGGCCGGAATATTTTTGAACTCCAAAATCAACAGCTTTCCGAAGAAGGTGCGTCTTTCATTGCCGGCATTCTGGAACATATGCCGGAAATGACAGCCTTTCTGAATCCGATTGTCAATTCTTATACCCGTCTGCGCCACAGCGGTGCGCCGAATCATATCAACTGGTCAACGGAAAACCGTCTGCCTATGATTCGCATCCACGACAATGACAGCGAACCAGCCAGAATTGAAATCCGCAGTACAGACTGCTGCTGCAATCCGTATCTGTCATTCAGACTGCTGTTAGCTGCCGGAATGGACGGCATCAAGAGACACCGGAAGCTCTCTGATGACCTGCGTGTGACTGCCGAAGAAAAACAGTTTTCTGCTCTGCCGGGGACTCTGCGGACGGCTTATGAACTTTCACGGGCAAGTGCTTTTGTTCAGGAAAATCTGCCGGAAGAAATTCTTCGCAATTTCTGGAAGAATACCGAAAAACAGCTTGCGCTTTATGATGCCGCCGAAGATAAGGCATTATTTGAAGAAAAACAGTATTTCTTATCTGAATAATTAAAAATCAAAGGAGCTGATTGCATGGACAGAGCATTGATTATCTCCGGTTCTGAAAAGGGAATGGAAATCATCGCCCAGTTTCTGCATTCCTATGGATATACCAATCTGACCTCGACGGCAAGCGGAAGCGAAGCACGGCGCATGGTGCAGAATACTGAATATGCCCTGATTATTATCAATACGCCGTTAAAAGATGAATTTGGCCATGAACTCTCTGTTGCCATGTCAGAGAATACCAATTCCGGGATTATTCTGCTGTGCAAGGCGGATATTTCGGATGATGTGGCCGACAAAGTAGGAGATTACGGGGTCTGTGTCGTTTCCCGGCCTATGAACCGGAATTTGTTTCATCAGTCCATCCGGCTGGTGGAAGCCACACGTTCCCGGATGCTCGGACTGAAACGGGAGAATTCCAAATTAATGGTTAAGATTGACGAGATGCGCTTAATCAACCGCGCCAAATGCGCCCTGATGCAGTATCTCAAGTTCACAGAGCCGGAAGCACACAGATATATCGAAAAACAGGCAATGGACACGCGCTCGACCAGAAAAGAAGTCGCGCTCAGAATTCTCTCAACATATGAATTATAAAAAACAGATTTTGTTTTCCGGGCTGTTTGCTTTAGCATCAAAAGTCAGAAAGCTTCTGACTTAATAAAATAAATTCCGGACAGGCTCAGACTGTGTGCATTGTGAATCCTGAACAGAATTCCGGAAAAGTTATGATAAAATCATACAGAATTCACAGTTGACAAATCCGGAAAAATACGCTATACTAGTAACTGTAAACAGCAAAGACGCTGAGAAATGCAACGAAGCATTTTTCAGTGTCTTTTTTGTTTGCGGAGAGATATTTCATTTCAAGAATCAGAAAGGATTGAGCAAAATGGATGTTTTGGACGAAGTGTTGACCAGTGTCAGTGAGGAGATTTTCGGCATCTGGTTTCTGATTGGTGCTGCATGGGTGTTTTTCATGCAGGCAGGCTTCGCAATGGTGGAGACGGGGTTCACCCGTGCCAAGAATGCCGGAAATATCATCATGAAAAACCTGATGGATTTCTGTATTGGCACAGTGGTGTTCAGTCTTCTGGGATTTGGTCTGCTGATGGGCGAGGATGCGCTCGGCGGATTTATCGGAATCCCGACACTCGGTATTTTTACGGACTATGCAAATTTTGACTGGTCTACATTTGTATTCAACCTGGTATTCTGCGCCACAACGGCAACAATCGTTTCCGGTGCAATGGCCGAAAGAACAAAGTTTTTATCCTACTGTATTTATTCCGCTGTGATTTCCTGTATCGTGTATCCGATTGAAGCACACTGGATTTGGGGCGGCGGCTGGCTGGCGCAGATGGGCTTCCATGATTTCGCAGGCTCTTGTGCCATCCACATGGTCGGCGGTATCTCTGCCCTGATTGGCGCAGCAATTGAAGGCGCAAGAATCGGCAAATTCAAGAAAGACAAAGACGGAAAAATTATCGGTGTCAAGGCAATTCCCGGACATAACCTGACAATCGGCGCACTGGGATGCTTTATCCTGTGGTTCGGCTGGTATGGATTCAACGGCGCGGCTGCAACTTCCGGCGGACAGCTTGCCAGCATCTTTGTCACGACGACAATTGCGCCCTCTGTTGCTACATTCATCTGCATGATTTTCACATGGGTAAAATACGGCAAGCCTGATGTTTCCATGTGCCTGAACGCTTCTCTTGCCGGTCTGGTCGGTGTAACTGCCGGTTGTGACGTTGTAGATGCCATCGGCGCAGCAGGTATCGGCATTGTATCCGGTCTGCTGGTAGTATTCGGCGTATGGCTTCTGGATTATGTGCTTCATATTGATGACCCGGTGGGTGCAGTAGCTGTTCATATGATGAATGGTTTGTGGGGAACATTTGCAGTCGGTCTGTTTGCCACAACTTCCGTACCCGGAAATGATACTATCAGCGGTCTGTTCTACGGCGGCGGATTCCATCAGTTAGGCCTGCAATGTCTGGCAATTGTAACAGTCGGTGCGTGGACAGCCGTCACTATCACAGCTACTTTCATGATTATCAAGAAAACTCTCGGCATCAGAGCGACTGCCGAAGAAGAAATTATTGGCCTTGACCTTACAGAACATGGTCTTTCCAGTTCTTATGCCGATTTTGCCCCTGCTGCTGATACCATGTTACAGGTCAGCCGTCAGGCAGCCCGGCATGACGTGGACAGCGAAGAAGTACGTCATGTGTTCGGTTCAGATGCTGATAAACTCAACGATACCGGAGCTATCCCGGTAATTACAGAAACAAGACGGGAATCCACAGTACATTCCGGCGCAAAGATGACAAAGCTTTCTATTGTCTGCAAGCCCGGCAAACTCGAAGAACTACAGACCAGTCTTGCAGAAGTCGGTATTGACGGCATCACCGTCACACAGGTGCTCGGCTACGGTACGCAGATGGGTCATACAGCTTATTACAGAGGCGTAAAACAGGAACTGCCTTCTCTGCATTCCAAAGTCAAAGTGGAAGCTGTCATCACGGCTGTGCCTGTTGAAAAGGCACTTTCAGCCGCCAGAAAAGCCCTTTATACCGGAAATATCGGCGACGGAAAAATTTTCATCTATGATGTGGAAGATGTTGTCAAAGTCAGAACCAATGAACATGGTTATGATGCTTTGCAGGATTCTCCTCAGCCGAAAGCTTCTTAAACAGGAACAGATTCAGGGAACTGCCCGGAAACAGGCAGTTCCCTGTTTTTTTGCTTTCAAATCAGTCATTGTGAATCTCCTGAAGTCATATTAGAATAACAGCATAAAATTTATCTGAAAGGAACTGATTAGTATGATTCTGAATCAGGCAGAAAATATTATGCTCGGCAGTACGGAAGTGCAGAGAGTATATCTCGGCAGTGAGCTCAT
>SVNI01000127.1 GCA_015066975.1 Ruminococcus sp.
ATTTTATCCGGTATTGTGATATTGCCAATGTGAAACAATACAGCACAGATACTCTCGAAACTGCCTGCAAAAACATCCGTGAAAAGCTGGTTGCCGGTGTGGAAAAAAGACTTGTTTCTGATGCAAAAGTCGGATTTCTGCTGTCCGGCGGTCTGGATTCTTCTCTTGTCTGTGCGATTGCCGCTAAATGTAGTGATAAGCCAATCCGAACATTCGCCATCGGCATGGATATTGATGCTATCGACTTGAAATATGCGAAGAAAGTCGCTGAGTATATCGGCAGTGAACATACAGAAGTTATTATCACAAAAGAAGATGTACTGAATGCTCTGGAAGAAGTCATTCGTCTGCTTGGAACTTATGATATTACAACAATCAGGGCAAGCATCGGCATGTATTTGGTCTGCAAGGCAATTCATGAACAGACTGATATCCGTGTTCTCCTGACAGGTGAAATTTCTGATGAGCTGTTCGGCTATAAATATACAGATTTTGCACCAGATGCAGAATCTTTCCAGAAAGAAGCTCAGAAACGTATCAGAGAACTGCATATGTATGATGTACTTCGTGCAGACAGATGTATTTCTGTCAACTCTCTGGAAGCAAGAGTGCCGTTCGGGGATTTGGATTTTGTCAGATATGTGATGTCACTGAATCCTGAAATGAAGATGAACGTTTATCAGAAAGGCAAATATCTGCTTCGTCATGCATTTGAAGGCGAGTACCTGCCGGATGATATTCTCTGGAGAGAAAAAGCAGCTTTTTCAGATGCTGTTGGTCATTCTATGGTCGATGACCTGAAAGCCTATGCAGAAGCCTACTATTCAGATGAAACATTTAAACGCCGTCAGAAAAAATACAGCCATGCACAGCCGTTTACAAAAGAGTCTCTGCTATACAGAGAAATTTTTGAAAAATACTATCCGGAACAGAGCGAAATGATTACAGATTTCTGGATGCCTAACAAAGAATGGAAAGGCTGTAATGTCAGTGACCCGTCTGCAAGAGTGCTTTCCAACTATGGCGACAGCGGAAAATAAATTGACAGAGATTTTCAGAAAGTTTCCTCCAATCGGTGCGAGGATAATAAAATCTTCCATTGCTGTTTCGATTTGTATGGTAATCTACTACTTTCGTACTCTACTCCCTATCGGTAGTGGAATTCCTTTCTATAGTGCTCTTGCGGCTCTGTGGTGCTTACAGCCTTATTCAAATTCTGAGAAAAGCAATGCCGGACAGCGTTCAGTAGGTACATTCATTGGTGCATTATACGGCTTGCTGTTTATTGTTTTTCTTCGGTTTATTGGGCTGACACAGCATGTTCCGGTCTATCTTTTTGCTTCTTTTATGATAATTCCTGTCATTTATCTGACAGTTATTTTGAATCAGCGGAATGCCTCTTTCTTTTCTTGTGTGGTATTTTTAAGTATTGCACTGACACATTCATTCGATGATAACCCCTATATTTTTGTTTTTAATCGGGTATTAGATACTTTTATAGGCATTGGCGTTGGGCTTGCAGTAAATCACTTTCGTCTGCCAGTCAAACATGACAGCGAAACGCTTTATATCAGTGGTATTGATTCTGTTCTGATACCCGATAATCATTCCGTTGCCGCATACAACAAAGTAGAGCTTAACAGAATGATTGAATCCGGTGTAAAATTCACCATATCGACAGTACGCACTCCTGCCGAAGTGATGTCGCTTATGGATGGTGTTAATCTTAAATTTCCAGTCATTGTCATGGACGGGGCGGCTATCTATGATGTACAGGGAAAAGAATATCTTGAAGCTGAATTTTTACAGGCAGATGTGTGTGAAACTGCCGAGAAAATCATAGCTGAAAACAAGATGCATTGTTTTGTCAATGTTATGTATGATTCCATTTTGCTGATATTTTACGGCAATCTTCAGAATTATGCTGAAAAAGACCTTTTCTCCACACACAAGCATTCTCCATACAGAAACTATGTCAGAGATATTTTCAGACGATACGATGCTTCGGAGCGGATTCTGTATCTTACAGTTCTTGATGAAAAGGATAAAATTTCAGTTCTTGAAGAAAAGCTCTCTGAACGGCTTAACGGCTTTGTGCGAATTACAGTTTCAGATTCGGAATATGAGGGGTATTGTTATTTAAAAATATTTTCAGTACGCTCTTCAAAAGAAGAAATGATAAAAAAACTGAAAATACGCACTGGTATAGAAAAAGTTATTACATTCGGCAGTATTAAGGGAAAATATGATGTTTACATCAGTGACGGCGGTGGAAATTCCACTATCAAGAAATTAAAGAAAATCTATCAGCATGACATTTATTCGTAAGAAGGGAGAATTGTATATGGAAGGTTTCAAAGAAACAATGTATGCGGCATTCAAGGAAAATAATGTAATTCCACCGGAATATTTTGATAAATATAGTGTAAAACGAGGACTTCGTAATCCTGATGGCACGGGTGTTATGGCAGGAGTTACAAATATCTGCAATGTTCACGGCTACGTTCTTGATGACGGTGAAAAAAAGCCTGCTGAAGGCAAGTTAATCTTCCGGGGATATAACATTCATGACCTCATTGAAAAAACAATCAGTGAAGACCGCTTTGGTTTTGAAGAAGTTGCTTATCTGCTGTTGACAGGCAAACTTCCGACACTTGAACAGCTTGCAGAATTTAACGATTTGCTCTCAGATAATCGTGCCTTGCCAGAAAATTTCTTTGAAGATATGATATTGAAAGCACCTTCGAGAGATATTATGAATAAAATGGCGAGGTCAACGCTTGCGTTATATTCCTATGATAATGCACCAGAATCTGTATCGCCGGAACATGAGATAAATACGGCTGTATCACTTATTGCAAAAATGCCTGTTATCATGATATGTGCCTATGAAACCAAAAGGCGGTATTTCAGTGAAGATTCCATGATTATGCATCATCTGATAAAAGGATTGTCAACGGCTGAAAATATTTTATCCACTCTGCGTTCTGATAGAAAATTCACACACGAGGAAGCAAAACTCCTTGACCTTATGCTGATGCTTCATGCTGAACACGGTGGAGGCAACAATTCTACTTTTTCCTGCCGTGTACTCACTTCATCCGGTACAGACCCCTATTCTGCTTATGCGGCAGCTATCGGTTCACTGAAAGGTGCAAGGCACGGCGGGGCAAATCACAAGGTCACAGAGATGTATGGATATATCAAGTCGAATGTTTCCGACTGGACAAATGAAGATGAACTTGCAGAGTATCTGCGAAAAATATTGAAAAAAGAAGCAGGCGATAGAAGCGGTCTTATTTATGGAATGGGTCATGCAGTATATACTCTTTCTGACCCTCGTGCAGTGATACTGAAAAAATATGCAGGAGAAATGGCAAATGGTACGGAGTTTGAAAAAGAGTTTCATCTGCTTGAAGCAATAGAACGGCTGACACCTCTTGTTTTTGAGGAAATAAAGCATTCCGGTAAAGTCATGTGTGCCAATATTGATATGTACAGCGGATTTGTGTACAGAATGCTTGGCATTCCCGAAGATTTGTTTACGCCACTATTTGCTGTTTCAAGAATGTCAGGCTGGTGTGCTCACAGATTTGAGGAACTGAACAGTGGAAAACGAATTATCCGTCCTGCATACAAATCCATCTCACATGAAAAAACATATGTTGATATAAAAAAAAGATAACTGATGAAACGGGGAATACTATGATATCATTAAATGACTACTTGTTTTCAGGAGATACCGTTCTTAAAATACTGCATCGTTATTCAAGTGATTTAAAAAAATCGGCAATTAAAGATAATAATCCTATAGACTTGATTCACTGCAATTTTTTGATACAGATAATAGAACTGCTTGAACATAATGATTTTCTTACCTCGCAGTCTCAGCGAATCAAAGAATTTTACAGATATATGACACAGGAATATCCTTTTCTCGCTTTTACATTCAAAGGCAGAATCAAATCCCTCATACGAGCAGAAGAAAAATTCAATGGATATATCCTCGAATATATATATGATTACTATCAGAAAAATCAGCGTTATCCTTCCGAAACAGAAATTAAAAGCAGTCTTATCTGCTTCAGAGACCTGATAGCATACAGAATTGTAATATCACTGCCAATGTGTCACGTTGATGATAAAATTTCTCTGGAAGAACAAGAAATCAAATACCTTTATGAGATAGCAAATATTATGCCAGAATTTCTTGAACAAAGAGGATTTACAGCTGAACTTTCCGGTATTTGTACTGAAAACTGCGACGGTATGCTTTTGGAAAATACTCTTCCCTATTATCGTGACTACGTTGCGAAGCCTCGCCTTTCTGGTTATAAGTCACTCCACATTACATTCTATGACAATTATGCAAGAAGTTATACAGAATTACAGCTTAGAACTAAGAATATGGATGACCTCGCAGAAATAGGGAGTGCTAATCATTTTGGCTATGAAAGACAACAAGAAAAAAGCAGAACAAGGCGAGATATTATTCCTGTTGGTGAATGTAAATATTTTGATGAAGCATTTGAACGATTTACAAAGTTGCAGGAACTTGATTTATCAACTGTCAATGTGAATATGTTCAAAGCCTTTAACAATCAGCTCATCAATGATGGATGCGGTTTATTCCGTGGTCGGCAGATATTACCTTTTGAGCATTTATCAAGATTTCAGAATGATTTGATAGATTAATATGTAATTTTTAGGAAGTACTTCTGTTTACTTACAAAATTAATCTTCATTTCCGAAAATTTCAAATTCTGTCGATTTTACCCTGACTTTAGCCAAATATTCATTACAGAGATAGGACAGGAGCATTGTTGTCACATAGCCTTTGTAATTTGATTCGACAGAGT
>SVNI01000128.1 GCA_015066975.1 Ruminococcus sp.
CCGATATTCTCGGCGGAAGCGTCCAGAAAGTTTACAGCATGGACTACAGAGTGTATCTGTTTAAAAATATTTTTAATCCCTTATGCATGACGGATACGGATTTCTATGTTCCCGAAGAAAAACAGAACCGCTTCACTATGGCCTACATGCGCAAAGACAGCAAGCTTGTGCAGGATACAGGCTGTTATCTCGGCATGAACAGCTTCAGGACACTTCCGGCTTTCATTTCCGGCGGATGCGGTCTCTGCTCCACAATTCCGGATTATGCAAAGTTCGCAAACGCACTCGCCAACGGCGGAATCGCAAAGGACGGCACAAGAATCATCAGCGAAAAAGCCCTGAATTATATCATCACGCCCCAAATCGGCGGAGAAGGCTTCCGGAAAGACCAGGACTGGGACTCCCTCAGGGGCTATGATTACGGCTGTCTGGTGCGCGTTCTGACCGATAAGGCAAAGGCCGGAACTATCGCCAACCCGGGCGAATTCGGCTGGGACGGCTGGACAGGTACTTATTTCTGCGCTGACCCGAAGGAACATCTTGTGATTTTCTTCTGGGTGCAGACATCCTGCGCCGGAACAACCCCCACAGCAAAGCTCATGAGAAATATCGTCTACAGCAAAATCTGAACAATTTAAGAATCTTTGGCATAGAATATACTAACTCATCCCGAAAGGAGCATCTTCATGCCAAAGATTTTTTTAAGCCCCTCTACACAGGAATTTAACCCCTATATCGGGGGCGGTACGGAAGAACAATATATGAATCTGCTCGCTGATGAAATGGAACCCTATCTGAGAGCAAGCGGAATCGCATTCACAAGAAACAATCCGAATCTTCCGGTAGCTTCGGCAATTGCGGAATCGAATTCGGCTTATTATGATGCACACGTTGCCCTGCATTCCAATGCGTCGCCGGAAAGCATGAGCGGACAGCTCCGGGGGATTGATATTTATTATTCTCCCTACAGCATGGCAAGCGAAAAGCTGGCGATTACTATCGCGAATAATTTAAAAAGCATCTATCCTCTGCCGTCCAAGGTAACAGCCCGTCCGACGGTCACGCTCGGCGAAGTCAACAGAACCAATGCTGTTGCGGTGCTCTGTGAGCTGGGCTATCACGATAATCCGGAAGATGCCGACTGGATTCGGGGCAATCTGAACAGTATCGCTTCCAATCTTACAGAATCGCTGTGTGATTATTTCGGAATTCCGTTCCTGACTCCCACGCAGGTTGTGAAAGGCGTTGTGGTCACGGACGGTTCAGGGCTGAACCTGAGGAGCTATCCCAGCATCAACGGCGCACGGATTGCCTCTATCCCGAACGGCGAAGCCGTCACCGTCTACGGCATGGCGAACAACTGGTATGTCGTGACATGGAAAAATCTGACCGGCTATGTGCTGTCTGACTACATTGTGATAGGCTGAATCCTGTATAAAAAAAGCCTGCTCTCTGCAATACAGAAAGCAGGCTGATATTATTTTTTCCACGGGTTATTTTTATCATCTTCCCACCAGTGGGATTCTTTCCGGATTTTTCTTCTCCGGAAAAACAAAACGGTTCTGTTATAGAAATCTTTTCCGAAAAACAGGATAAAATTCAGCATGGAAACCAGAATTGCAATTTTATATACCCACGGGTAGAAAATCAGCATCAGGAGCAGTCCCGCCCCCGAAAGCCATCCCATGAATTTCATCTTGACGGGAATAAAGAAAAATAATAATACTTCAAAATCCGGAAACAGCGTCGCAAAGGCAAGAAACATAGAAAGATTCAAATACTCATTTGTCGCATAGCCCGTAAAGATTCCGCTTATCGCCGAGCATATCGCCCCGATAAAGTAAAATACATTGAAACGGAAGCTTCCCCACTGGCTTTCCAGTGATTTGCCAATCATCCAGTAGAAATATAATTCAAAAATGATAAATAACGGCGAACTGCCTTCCGGCAGGAACAGAAACGTGATAATTCTCCAGATTTGCCCCTGCTTTATCAGCTCCCAGTCAAAATACAGAAGCGAACTCAGCGTGTAGGCATTGTCCGGATTTGCAGATGTGAACGAGTCCAGCAGAAATACCAGTGCCATGCCGAATACCAGTATTGTCATCAGGTTCGGAATCGCATAGTTCCCGAATTTCCGTTCCAGCTTGTTTAAAATTTGATTCATAAAAATGCATCATCTCCGTTTTCTGAAAAATATATATAATATTAAGTATAGCGCAATTTGCAGAATTTGTCAAGAAACAGTCCCTTAAATTCCAGATTTGGCAGAATGCACAAAAATGCAGGGCAAATCAACAGGATAAATCTGTTTTTTTATGTCATTGTAATTTTTCCCGATTCGCTGTATAATAGATAATAGCAGTTAAATTTTGATTGGAGAGATTATTACATGAAATTACAACGTATGTTATCAGCCGTTCTTTCCGGCTTTCTGCTTCTGGCATCCGTGCCGGCAGTACAGGCAGACGGCGCGGTATTTGTTCCGGATGGCGCAGTCGCTTCCGTGACAGTCAATAACGTGACTTCTTATTATTATGACAATCCCACTTCCGGCGGTGCAGAAGCTATGTGGAATACCGCCATGACAGGCAGTTCTGCAACAGTTGTCCTGTATGCCGACTGGGAATCTTCCTACGGAACAAGATTCGGTTCGGGTGAGGGATTTATCTATGACGGCGTTCTGAATGTGCCGTCCGGCCACGAAATCACCATTGACCTGAACGGCTACAGCATCAACCGGAATCTGGAATTCGCTGTCGAACACGGCGAAGTCATCCACGTTGCCGGAGGCGGTACGCTGAACCTGACAGATACCAATCTGGAACTCGGCAACAGCGGTGCAATTACCGGCGGAAACAGCACCAACGGCGCAGGGGGCATCTATATCGAAGCCGGCGCAGTGGTCAACATGTGGGGCGGAAATATCGTCAATAACAAGACAGATGTCAGCGGTGGCGGTGTGCTTCTGGCCGGGGAAGGCAGTACGTTCAGCATGAGCGGCGGCACAGTGTCCGGCAATACTGCCCAGCAGTGCGGCGGCGGTGTGGCCGTTTCGGACGGTATCTGTAAATTTGTCAGCGGTGAAGTTTCCAATAATACCAGTCAGGACGGCGGAGGATTCTACGCACAGGCCGGGGAACTTGTCATTTCCGGCGGTACGGTCTCCAGCAATGTGGCTGTTCACGGCGGCGGTGTGCTCCTGAACAATACGGCATCTTTCACGCTCAAAGGCAAAGCCACAGTTCAGAACAATATTGCATCCGGCGAAAACAGAGTCGGGGGCGGTATCCTTGCAATGAACACCGTTCCGATTCAGCTCGGCGGAAAGCCCAGCGTTCTGAACAACAGCGCGGACGGCGTACAAAGCAATCTCGTATTCTGGCAGAATTCCAGCGACTCCGCACTGCCGTGCTATGTGCAGAATCTCGGCACGGATTTGGAAGCCAAAGTCGGGGTCAGCCTTGCCGGAAATATCAAAGAAGCCGTATTCGCACCAGAATGGACAGGCTCTGACTGCTTTATCTGTGATGCTATGGATTACACAATTGAGAGCAAAGAAGGAAGCCTGGTTCTGAAGCGTACTGCAAGCTATGCTTCCATACTCGGCGATAAGAAAATGCTTCTGCTGGTGATTACCTGCATTCTGATTGCACTGGCTGTGATTGCCATTCTGATTCTGGCATTCAGGAAAAAGCCGTCTGATGAGGAAAAAAAGCCGAAAAAAATCAAGGCGAAGAAGAAAAAGCATCATGATGATGATGACGAATATCCGGATGAAGAACTTTCCGAAGATGACGAAGAATAAATCCAGACAGCTCCCTGAATTTTTCAGGGAGCTGTTTTTGTCAGTATCTGTGATTAGAATGAAAATTGCCATAAAAAAAATCAGAATTGCAATTGCTTTTTTTTGAAAAATATGCTAAAATAAAAACAGCTGAAATTTATTCACAGAAAATCAATATTTTTGGGGGAGATTTTTATGATAACCAAAAAATTATGGAAACGATATCTTGCAGGACTTTGCGCCGTTGCGCTCACGGCTGTGCCCATGGCCGGGACTTCTTTACAGAAAGCCGAAAAAGTCAGTGCATCCGGAAATCTGCTGGCATTCCCCGGTGCGGTCGGCGCAGGCAAATATGCAACAGGCGGACGAGGCGGGGAAGTCTATCATGTGACCAATCTGAACGATTCCGGAACTGGTTCGTTCCGTGATGCCGTCAGCCAATCCGGCCGAATCGTCGTGTTTGATGTCAGCGGTACTATCGAACTGAAAAGCAATATCCTCTGTCAGAGCAATATCACTATTGCAGGACAGACTGCGCCCGGCGGTTCAGGCATTACGCTGAAAAATTACAAGATGGGCATGAGCGGTGACAATATCATCTGTAGATTTATCAGTTCCCGTCCCGGCCCTTATGCTTCTACCAGCTCCGGCAATGATGCGTGGGGCGGTGCAAAAGGCTCAAATTCGATTATCGACCATTGCTCCATGGGCTGGACAACTGACGAACAGTGGGGCTTGTATTCCAATAATGAATATTATACGGTTCAGTATTCTGTTTTAGGCCCTGCCGATTCCTGGGGCGGACACTCCAAAGGACTGCACGGCTTCGGCATCATGATGGGCAAAGGCTATCTGACATTTGACCATAACCTGATTATTCACAACGTTTCCAGAAACTTCCGCGGTAAAGTAGAAGGGCAGGAAACTGCCGATTTTACAAATAATATCATTTATGACTGGGGCTATCAGACGGCTTACGGCACTATCGGCCACCTGAACTATGTCAATAATACCCTCAAAGCCGGAAACAGCACAACAGGCGGTTATCACTGGATGTATGTCGAC
>SVNI01000129.1 GCA_015066975.1 Ruminococcus sp.
TATCAATATTCCATGATTCTTTTGTAGAATCTGTTATGATAAGATTCTGAATCAAATTTCCGTTTAATGGTTCTGGCTGTTCTTCTTCCATTGTGCCGACTGCTTTTGTAAGGTATCCAGCAGATGGATAGCCTGTTTTTGTGAATACTGCATAAGTATAATTTGCTGTGGAATTCTGACAGCCCGAATATTTTTCACAGTAAGATTTTGCTTTTTCAGCAGTCAAAGAAGAATAAGTATAATTCTGAGTCGGTCGCCATTTGCAGACCTGAGCTTTTCCTTCAATTTTTGTCCGGCGACAGTTCTTGAAAATTGAGCCGTCTTCCGCATATGAACCGAAATAGGTGATTTCATTCCAGTCACAAATCACATTGCCGTTTGTTTTGCTGCCGTCATAATAACAATTTTCAGCATAGATTTTAGAGGCAGTATGCACCGTATAACCCATACTGAAATTATAGACATAATTATTCAGACTGTGGAAATATCCGTAACGCATCAGTGCGGGTGCACGGGTGAACGTATCTTTATAGTAATTATTAGCAAGAGTTGTCAGCGGAATGCCGTTATATTTTGCATAAGTTTCTGCATCATCCGCAGGATAGCCGAGCAGGACACCATATTCATGCAGACCGTACCTGCAATCAGAAATTGTGATAAGATTTGTATCAATCTTGAAATTCAGGAATTTATCCCAGTCGTCCAGACCAGTAGAAGCACCATTCATTTTGTCATGTCCGACAAAAGTAATATGGTCAATCCAGTAGTTTGAACCGTAAGCGAATTCCATAATATTATCATTATTCAAATCTTTATCATGTTTGATTTCCAGATTCCGGAAAATCAGATTATGACCAGGACCAAAATTTTCATTATAAGTCCGGAAATAAACATTATACAGGCTGTGTGCTCCATAAGAGCCGACAACAGTCTTATTCGGCTGCATATAGATAATACCGTCATTGAATCTGTATCGTCCGTTGGAATCCTTTGTATAATTGCCTTTTGCGGTAATATCTTTTGTGATGACAATCGTCATTGGTTCAGTGGAAGTGCAGGCAGTTTTGAGTTCATCGAAAGTCGTAACTTCCACAACTTTGGCAAGCGTTCCGCCAAGGACAGCAGCTTTGATATTACCGGACATATCTTTTGCATAACCGCCGAAACCCTGTAATCCGGCAGGATTCAGAAGCCATTTCTGATTAGAATTTCCAGCATATTTTGATAACTTGATTTTATTGCTGCTGTTTGTCAAAGCAATATCTGTATTTGTATAATTGACAATCTTATAATACAGGTCATTTCCATACTTGTCCTGCTCGACAGGAATTACATACCAGTGCTGTGCTTTTTCTCCGGTATAGCCAAAAATCACACAGTTGGTATTTTCATTCGTGCTGTAATTCATAGGCGTAAGAGGCTGACCTGTTCCTATGTTGACAATCCGGTAAAAACTGCCTTTTGAATCTGTTCCGACATAATCGAAACGCCAGTTTTCATTTTGTGAGTTTTTGAGTTCGGAAGCGACACAGGCAGATTTTTCATCATAGCCGGAAATATTGATATTTCTGCTGTTGTCGCTGGTGCTGATGCGGAGCAGAATTGCCGGATAATCAGCGGAAACTGCCATCACCTGCATCGGCTGTGCCGTGAAAACAGGAATCAGCAGGAAAAGAAACAGTAAAACCATGAAAACTGCGGTGATTCGCTTTTGTATTGTTTTTTGCATACAAAAATTCCCCCTTGAGATTTTATTTGTATTTATTCTAACAGATTTTTGAAAGTTTGGCAATATCAAATTCAATGCTGTTTATGACATATTGTGTCATGGCATCTTTTATTTATGACATATTGTGTCATATCTTTTTCAGCCTATGAAACAAAATATCATATTTCTGAAATAATATCACATTGAAAAATTTTACTTTTTCGTGTAAGATAAATACAACATCGTAAAACTGAGAAACCAAAATATAGAACAAGGAGGAAAAAACATGAGAAAATACAGAAGTATCACAGCGATAGTATCGACTCTGCTTTTGACAGCAAATTTTCTGCCGTTTCATGCAATGCCAGTATCTGCAAAATATGGAACAGGTCTGGAAACTGTCGAAAGACTGAACCGAGGAATTTCAGCAGTAAATACAGGTTCTGGAATGCTTGTCAGCTGGCGTTTCAATGCTGATGATGCAGATGATACAGAATTTCAGCTTTATCGTGATAACATTCTGATTTATACCAGCCCTGCCGGAAAAGCAACATGTTATCTTGATAGGCAGGGAACGGCAAAATCTCAGTATCGTGTAGATACTCTTGTGAATGGTCAAGTATTGAATTCTGAAACATGCAATCTGTGTTCTGATAAAAGCTGGCTGGAAATTCCGCTGGATATTCCAAAAGGCGGAAGCGATTATGGCTACAGAGCGAATGACTGTTCCTGTGGTGATGTGGACGGTGACGGAGAATATGAAATCATTCTGAAATGGGACCCGACAAATTCACAGGATAATTCTAAATCCGGCTATACTGGAAATGTGTATCTTGACTGCTATAAACTCAGCGGAAAGAAGCTCTGGAGAATTGATTTAGGAAAAAATATTCGTGCCGGAGCACATTACACACAGTTCCTTGTTGCAGATTTTGACCTTGACGGAAAAGCAGAACTCACCTGTAAGACAGCAGACGGCACAATAGACGGCACGGGAAAAGTCATCGGAGATGCTTCTAAAGATTATCGAAATCCTAGCGGATATATTCTGGATGGTCCGGAATATTATACACTATTTGATGGTCAGACTGGTGCAGCTTTGGATACTGTTCCTTATGAATATCCAAGAGGGGATGTTTCAAAATGGGGCGATAAATATGGAAATCGAGTGGATAGATTTCTTGGAGCGGTCATGTATTGTGACGGAGTTCATCCGAGTGCAGTTTCAGTCCGTGGATATTATACAAGAATGACAGCTGTATGTTATGATGTCATCAATAAAAAACTTGTAAAACGCTGGGGATATGATTCCGGAAATACATGGTCTGAAAATTCCGGTTTTGGAAACGGAAATCATAATGCTATGCCTGGTGATATGGATGGTGACGGAAAACAGGAGCTTCTGCTTGGAGCAGTTGCTTTGGATGATGACGGTTCTATACTTTGGTCGAATAATAAAGGACATGGAGATGCTATGCATTTAGGCGATTTAGTGCCGGAACGTCCCGGATTAGAAGCATGGGTATGTCATGAACATACACCATGGGGCGTTTCATTGCTGGATGCGAAAACAGGCAATCCGATTTTTCACTATGACCATTCCAAAGATACAGGACGATGCTGTGCCGGAAATATTTATGCCGGAAATCCCGGCTGTGAATTCTGGGGACCTACTTCCGGCGATGTATTCAATTCACAGGGCAAAGGCACAGGAATTGAACGACCTTCTATGAATTTTCTGTGTTACTGGGACGGCGATTTAGAAAGTGAACTGCTTTCTGATACTTCTGTTTCCAAAATAAATGCCAATAAGAAAATTGACTATCTTTTATGGGCAGAAGGCTGTGTTTCCTGCAACAGTACCAAAGCAACGCCCTGTCTTTCTGCTGACTTATTCGGTGACTGGCGTGAAGAAATTGTCTGGAGTACTGCCGACAGCAAATATCTTCGTATTTATGCAACACCTTATACAACTGACTATCGTATTACAACACTGATGCATGACCCGCAGTATCGTATGCAGACAGCGTGCGAGCAGTCCGGCTATAATCAGCCGCCTCATACCAGTTTTTATCTTGGTTCTGACCAGCCTCTTCCGGAACGTCCGGCGGTAACTGTACTCGGTGCGGAGCAGCCCTCTTCTGAAACTCCGCAGCCGAATACAGAACCGACAGAAACAAATTACCATACAGGACAATGTGAAGATTTTATTCTTGGTGACCTGAATCATGACGGGATTGTCAATATCTATGATTTCATTCTGATGAAAAAAGAAATTCAGAAGCCTCTTCTCACCCGTTCTGACAGATACCGTGCGGATATCAATGCAGACGGTAAAATCTCTATGGAAGATGTCGGTGAAATGCAGAAATTTCTGCACCATAAAGGCAGTTTTAAAGCACATGAAGAAAAACGCTCATTTCGTTATGCTATAGATGAAACATGGAATGAAGGCATAACAGAAAATACAAATGCAGGTTTTCAGGATAAGGCATATATCAATTTAGATAACAAAACAGGAAGTTTTCTGGAATGGCATGTCAATGCACCTGTAGACGGAAATTATCTGTGTACTTTCGGAATTGCAAATGGAAGTAAGAATAACAGAAGTATGAAAATTGAAGTCAATAATCAGAAAGATTTCTGGATGCAGGATTTCCTGACAACGAATTCCTGGACAAACTGGGAAGAAAGAGGCATTGTTCTGCCTTTGAAAGCAGGAGAAAATACAATCCGTATGACTTCTGCAACGGAAGAAGGTGGTCCTAATTTTGATTATCTGAAAACAGAATGGACAGATGAACCGATTGCTGAAATCTATACCGAACCGCAGAAAGAAACAGAACCGATTCAGCAAGTTTCAAGCAGAACTGTCTATATCGCCGGAGATTCTACTGTGCAGACTTACAATGCAAAATATGCTCCGCAGCAGGGATGGGGAGCATTTCTGAATGAATCCATGCCGCAGGGAGTTGCTGTCAGCAATCATGCTATTGCTGGCAGAAGTTCAAAAAGTTTCTATGATAACGGCAGATTAAATACCATTCTGGAAAAGAT
>SVNI01000130.1 GCA_015066975.1 Ruminococcus sp.
GCTTTCCTCGATTTAGCCTGCTAAATCGTTTTTGTGCATTTTGTCAAATTCATTGTTGAAATGCTCATTTATAGTAAAGAAGTATTTTCCATGATTTCTGCAAAAAGAGTTTATTGTTTTTGTTTATAATGCATAAAAATGCGACACATGTGGATTATATATCTTGAATAAAAAATGAAATTTTTCCATAATTTTTATGTACAAATCAGATATATTCAAAAAATCCGGCGGAACAATCCGCCGGATTTTTTACTGATAAGAAAATACTTTTTCAAAGGCTTTAAAATTTTCGGTTTCTCTGAGGGTGTGGAAGACCGCAAATTCGACATGCAGGAATCTGTTTTTAAATTGTTTTTCGTTCAGAATTTCTTTATAGACCTGTGCGACAACTCTGGGATTATTGCGAAATGCACCGCATCCGAACGCACCGAGCACAAGAACTTCGTCATGATTGGCAGCAGCAACAGTCAGCAGATGACGTGCACGGCTTCTGTGCAGGTCAGCAAGTTCCCTGTCCGTGAGCTGAACAGCATCTCCTTTTCCGGGATTCATGCTGTTATATGGTTTGGGGCGGAGATTTGGGGCGGCACAGGTCAGAACATCCACTTTGCAGAATTCCGATTCCGGAAGACGTTCCGGAAGGTCATCATCATTCTTGATAATGAGAACATCCGGCGACCAGATACAGGCATCTGTATATCTGACATCATGTCGATTTCTGTGAAATAAATAATAACTTTCCCAGAGGTCGCTTCTGTTCAGACAGGAATAGAGTGTGGAGCATCGGCAGAGAGATTCTTCCTGTGCTCTAGAACCGGTTTTGACCCCTCCGCCGGGATTGGTGGCAGATGCAAAGTTATGCACAGCAATCCGGGCATCTGGATATTCTTTCCGCAGACGCATGGCAGCCTGAAAAGATTTTTCTCCCGAAACTTGAATTTTTGTATCAGCCGGAGAAAATTCCGGCAGTTCCGGGTACTCCTCTGCTTTATAGAGCCTTGTATTCTGTATAGAAAATTTCTTTGCTTCTGACAGAGCTTTGTCTTCTTTTATCCATCTGACAGTATCTTCAAAAATTTTAATTAATTCCAGACGAATATCCATGATACATCACCTCTGCTTTTATTATACAGCAGAATCCGGATTCTGTCAAGATTTTTTAGAAATCTATTGCTTTTTTCAGGCTGGTATGTTATAATATAACTATAAAATTTCAAATTATACAAGGAGGAATTTTTTTATGTCCGAAGATTATGGAAAATATATTGAAAAATATAAAGATATTTTTGATTATATCAAAGATTATCATACCAGCGAATTAGTAGACTTGATGATTCAGAAACGCGGAAATAAAAAAGATGCCGCCAAAGTTGCCGCAGCAATTGCTGTCAGAAACGGTCTGAAAACTATTGACCCACATACAGCCTATCATGCTGTACGGCATCATACAGACTACCTGATTGAAAAAACACAGAAAAGATTGAATGATACTTCTCTCAGCGAAAGAGAAAAGAAACACAAAATCGCCTGCTACTGTGCGGCTATCGCCATGCGCAATGGCCTGAAAGATGACCTGCCGATTATTATAAACATTGCTTTTAAAGTGCTGAAACATATCTAAAGCATGGGAAAGGAGCTTTATCTATCTTGAATATTTTAATTATCGGATGCGGAAAAGCCGGAAGCATCCTCACACAGACACTCTGTAAAGAAGGACATGATGTCACCGTCATGGATATTGATTCCGAAGTTGTCACCAGCGTGATTGATAATTTCGACGTGCAGGCTGTCGAAGGAAATGGCCTGATTGTTAAGAATCTTCTGGAAGCCGGGGTGCAGGATGCCAATGTCATTATCGCCATGACGGAATCTGATGAAACCAATATCATGTGCTGTATGATGTCTCGCAAACTCGGCGCACGTCACAGTATCGCCCGTGTCAGAAATCCCATGTTCTCTGAACAGATGGTCTTTATGCGCGAAGAACTCGATATCAGCATGATGGTCAATCCCGAATATCAAACCGCCAACGAAATCGCCAGAATGCTCCGCTATCCGAACGCTCTGCATGTCGAAAGCTTTGCCGGCGGGCGCATGGAACTTGCAGAACTCCGTGTTTCGCCGGGTGGTATCATGGACGGCCTGATGCTTTCCGCCCTGCCGTCAAAACTGAAACTGAGATTTTTGGTCTGCGCAGTCATGCGCGGTGAAGAATGCCTGATTCCGGATGGCAGTTTTATGCTTCATGCCAATGACAGAATCTATATGACCGCCGCACACAGCGATTTATCAAAATTTTACAAGCAGTTCGGTGATATGAAAAACAGAATCAAAACCGTTCTGATTGTCGGTGGCGGAAAAATTAGCTATTATCTCGTCCGACAGCTTCTGGAACTGGGAATGCAGGTTACTATCATCGAACAGGATATGAACCGTTGTGAACAGCTCAGTGACTGGTTCTCGAAAGCAGAAGTCATCTGTGCAGACGGCACTGACCAGAATGTTCTCTTAGAAGAAGGCCTTGCCAATGCAGATGCCTGCATCACCCTCACAGGAATTGACGAAGAAAATATTATTCTGTCGCTGTATGCCAAAAAAATCGGTGTAGATAAAATCGTCACGAAAATCAACAGGACTTCCCTTCTGCCGATTTCTGACAGTGTTGGCCTTGAAAATATTGTTTCTCCCAAAAATACAACAGCGGCTCTGATTCTGCAATACATCCGCGGAAAGGAAAATTCCGAAAGCAGTGACAATATTACTTCCCTCTATCGACTTGCAGATGACAAGCTGGAAGCGATTGAATTCATCATCCGGAAAAATGCAAGATATATCGGCATTCCGCTGAAACAGCTCCGGACGAACCGCGGTTCTCTGATTGCCGGAATTATCCGGAACAATAAAAGAATCATCCCGTCTGGTGATGACTGCCTGAAACTTAACGACAGTGTAATTGTTGTCACGACAAGCCAGAAGGTTTCCTGTCTGGATGATGTCTTTCAGGCATAAGGGAGGCGGATACAGCAATCATGAATTATAAAATGATAGGCTATCTGCTGGGGCAGATAATCCGCGTACTGGGGCTACTGATGCTTCTGCCTGTATTTGTGGGAATGATTTATCATGAACCGCAAAGCATATGGGCATTTCTGGGAACGGCCGCTGCTCTGGCAGTGTTGGGAACGCTCATGACCATCAAAAAGCCGGAAAAAAAAGATATCTATACCCGTGATGGCATGGCAACTGTCGCGGCGACATGGATTCTGGTTTCGATACTGGGAGCTGTGCCGTTTACCCTTTCCGGAGAAATTCCGAATTTTGCAGATGCAATCTTTGAAACGGCATCCGGATTCACCACAACCGGCGCAACCATTCTGAATAATATTGAAAGCATGTCGAATGCCTGTTTATTCTGGCGGAGCTTTTCACATTTTCTGGGCGGTATGGGAGTACTGATTCTGATTCTTGCGATTCTTCCGCAGGCAGATACCAGAACCATGCACCTTGTCCGGGCGGAATCGCCAGGGCCAACTGCCGGAAAGCTCACAGCAAAGATGAGTTCTTCCGTCCGGAGTCTGTACGGCATTTATATTGCCCTGACGGTTGTGGAAATGCTTCTGCTGCTGTTCAGCAATCTCGACCCTGTTCCGGAACACAGGATGTCATTTTTCGAGGCACTGAACACAGCACTCTCGACAGCCGGCACAGGCGGATTTGCCCTGAAAAATGCAAGCATCGCATCGTATGACAGCGCATATATTGATATCATCGTTACGCTGTTCATGCTGTTCTTTTCGATTAACTTCACGCTGTACTATCTGCTTCTGACAAAGAAATTCTCACAGGTACTCAAAAACGAAGAACTGCGCTTTTTTTTAGGAATCGTAGCATTTTCAGCAGTTGCGATTGCCTTCAATATCCTGCCGATATACGGAAATTTTTTCAAATCGCTGAGATATTCATCTTTTCAGGTGCTGACGATGATTTCCACAGCCGGATTTGCAACGGCTGACTTCACAGAATGGCCGTTTTTTTCACAGATGATACTGCTTCTGCTGATGTTTATCGGCGGATGTGCAGGCTCAACCGGAGGCGGTCTGAAAGTAATGAGAATTCTGCTTCTTTGCAAGACAGCATTCCGGGAAATTAAATGCGTGCTGAATCCCAGAGCAGTTGTTGCCGTCAAGTGCGACGGAAAAGCTGTAGATAAAGAAATTGTCCGGAGTGTAAGCTTTTATTTTGTACTGTTCATGCTGTTAGCCGCGATTTCTATGCTGATTTTGTCACTCGACGGACACGCTATCGATACAACTGTTACTGCGGTTATCACCTGTCTGAACAATGTAGGCCCTGGTCTGAATGAAATCAGTCCTTCGGGAAATTTTGCGGGCTTCTCCTCGTGGGCGAAAATTCTGCTGAGTCTGGATATGCTTCTTGGCCGACTGGAAATTTATCCGCTGTTAGTATTGTTTACTATCCGGAAGAAATAAAAATCATGAGTTATTATATTTATATATATATTGCCTCAAGTCCTGCTGGATTTGAGGCAATTATTTGATTCTGTGTTTATTTTGCTTTAGTATTACAGTTGTAAAACAGAAAAAGATGTGGTATAATAAAAACGGTGATGAAAAATGGAAAAGATAATATATG
>SVNI01000131.1 GCA_015066975.1 Ruminococcus sp.
TAGTATCAAATAATTCAATCTGGTTGACGGATTTCATCAGATTGCTGTCATCCTTGAAATATGACCCGTATGTTACCATAATACCCATAGCCACGCTGATACTGTAGAATAACTGCCCCATGGCATCCAGCACCGTGATGAAAATATCTTTTCCGGTCATTCCGGCAAGACTCGGAATCACATAGACTTTCAGGCCGTCCAGCCCGGAGCGTTCGCCGTTGCCTTTGATAGTCAGGGAATAAATCGCTATCCCGATAACCATTACTAACAAGACGGGCATCAGAATGCGCGAGAGCGATTCAATGCCTTTGTTCACGCCCTGATAGATAATTACGGCAACTGCCCCCAGAAAGATAATATCAAAAATAATCGGCTGTGCATAGCCCGTGATGAAGCCTGTGAAATAACCGTCCTGCGCCGCCGCAAAGCCGTTTCCGGTCACGAACGCAAAGCAGTATTTCAGCACCCATCCGCCGATAATGCAGTAATACGGCAGAATCATGAACGGCACGAGACATGCAAACACGCCTATCCATCTGGACGGATTGTGAAGCGTTCCGTATGCCGTCAGGGCACTTTGTTTTGTTTTTCTGCCGATAGCTGTTTCTGAAACTATCATTGTAAAGCCGAATGTCAGTGCCAGAATCAGATAAATCACCAGAAACAGCCCTCCGCCGTCCTTGGCGGCCAGATACGGAAACCGCCAGATGTTCCCCAGCCCGACCGCACTGCCGGCCGCCGCAAGGACAAACCCCAGTGAGCTGGAAAAGGAATTTCTTTTTTCCATGATAAAAATTTACCTCCTGTGTTGAAAAAATTCGCAGATATTCTTATTATAACATGAATCTGTCAGGATTGCAAGGAATTTCTGCAATTTTATCACTCTGTAGATAATAATGCTGTATGATAATTTTATATCATATTTTATGAACTTAAAGCACAAAAATAGGCAATTATACAAAATTCAGAAAATCTCCGGAAATATCTTGCAATTTTCCCGATTTCGTTGTATAATGAACACGTTTCTGAAAAATTTTATTTTTATCAAAGAGAGGACTTGCATTTTATGGAAGAAACAGTCAAAAAAAAGCCGGAAGAAAAGCTGAAACCGAAATTATTTTCTGTCATGAAGCAGTATTCCGGCGCACAGTTCACAAAAGATGTCATTGCCGGTGTGATTGTCGCTGTCATTGCACTCCCCCTGTCGATTGCATTGGCATTGGCATCGGGAGTCAGTCCGGAACAGGGCTTGTATACGGCAATTGTCGCCGGATTTATTGTATCTTTTCTAGGCGGAAGCCGTGTGCAGATTGCAGGGCCTACAGCCGCATTTGCTACCATTGTCGCCGGAATTGTCGCTTCCGAAGGCATGGACGGCCTTGTGATTTCTACTGTCATGGCCGGCATCATGATGATGATAATGGGCTTCTGCCGGTTCGGCGGTCTGATTAAGTACATCCCCGGAACAATTACTGCCGGATTCACATTCGGCATTGCTGTCACTATTGTCATCGGACAGATAAAAGATTTTCTGGGGCTGACGTTCCGTGAATCGCCTGTCGAAACAATGGATAAGCTCAAAGAAGTGATATTCTGTCTGGATACGTTCAATTTGCAGGCATTCCTGATTGGTTTGCTGTCGCTGGCAGTGCTGATTCTCTGGCCGAAAAAGCTCGAAAAGATTCCGGCTTCGCTGATTGCTGTGCTGGTATGTTCGGCCGTGGTGAAGTTCTCCGGAATGCATGTCAACACTATCGGGGATTTGTACACGATTTCTTCTGCACCGCCACATCTGAGCGTTCCGGCAGTATCGCTGGCAAGAATCAAGGCACTTCTGCCGAATGCGTTCACAATTGCCGTGCTGGCCGCTGTGGAATCGCTGTTGTCATGTGTGGTGTCTGACGGCATGATTGGCTCGAAGCATCGGTCGAATATGGAACTTGTCGCGCAGGGTGCGGCAAATATCGGTTCTGCGCTGTTCGGGGGAATTCCGGCAACGGGTGCAATCGCAAGAACGGCCGCAAACGTCAAGAACGGCGGACGTACTCCCGTGGCCGGAATGGTGCATTCCGTCGTTGTTCTGCTGATTCTGCTCGTGCTGATGCCGTATGCTTCCATGATACCTATGCCGACTATCGCGGCGATTCTGTTTATCGTGGCTTACAACATGTGCGGATGGCGCAATATCCGGAACATGATAAAAACTGCTCCAAAGAGTGATGTTACTGTGTTAGTTGTCACGCTGGTTCTGACGGTGGTCTTTGACCTGGTAGTAGCTATCGGGGCAGGGCTGGTGCTGGCGGCTCTGCTGTTCATGAAGCGTATGGCAGATGTTACCGAAGCACATGCCTGGATTGATGTGGATGACGAAGACACTGACCCGGATAACATTCTGCTCAAGAAGATTCCGGAACGCACCCGCGTGTATGAAATCAACGGCCCTATGTTTTTTGCGGCTGCTGACAAGTATAAATATCTGCTGGATGATACTGATATTGATGTGTTAATCATCCGTATGCGGAACGTTCCGGCGATAGATGCCGCCGGGGTGGAATGCCTTTCACACATTCTTGACAGATGTGAACGCCATCATATCAAAGCGGTTTTCTCCCATGTCAACGAACAGCCGTTCCATGCCATGGAAAAAGCCGGATTTCCTGAACGTATCGGAAAAGAAAATTTCTGCTCTCATATTGATACTGCGCTTGTCCGGGCATCTGAAATTGAAGCATCTCTCCAGAAAGCATAATATCATATTCCGCACGGCTTCCCATCCGGAAGCTGTGCTTTTTATTTGCTGATAAATCACTGTTGAAAAAATAAATTTTTATCAAGATTTGACAAATGCAAAAAAATATGCTATAATGAAATCAGATAGAAAACGTCGTCAGGTATTCGGGAGGGTGTGGCTTTGAAATACGGCTATAAAATTATTGCATTATGCATTTCCAGAATTTTCGATATGGAAAACCGGAAATTTGTCATGGAACTGAATGAAAAATTAAAACAGGACAATTGCAGACTGTGGATTTATCATATCAATACAGATTTGTACTGGGAGGAAGAAACCTCCCGTCCGGAAGCTTCTGTATTTGATTTAGTGGATTTTGAAATTGCAGACGCTGTCATTATCATGGATGAGAAAATCAAGAGCAGACGCATTTCTGATATGCTCATTGCAAAGGCAAAAAAATATCATGTGCCTGCTGTCGTCGTGGATGGAAAGCATCCGGACTGCACCAGCGTGAATTTCGATTACCGCGCCGGATTTGAAACCATTGTCCGGCATGTGCTGAATGTGCATCATGTGAAAAATCCTTATCTGATGGCTGGCATTGCCGGAAATCCGTTCTCGGACGAACGTGAGGAGATTTTTAAACAGCTCCTTGCAGAATACGGCATACCCTTTCATGAAAACAGAATCAAATACGGCATGTTCTGGGCACAGCCTGCTATCGAAGCCACAGAAGAAATTCTGAATTCGGGAGATATGCCGGATGCTGTCATCTGTGCCAATGACATTATGGCAATTAACGTTTCCAATACGCTGAGAAGCCACGGCATCCGTGTGCCGGAACAGGTGATTGTCACAGGATTCGACGGCATTGAGGAAATCTATTTTTCTGTGCCGAATATGACTTCCGTCCGGTGCGGTTGCAGTGACCTGTCCGAAAGTGTGTATCATGCTGTAACACATGCGCTGGAATATCCGGAACAAACGGAACAGCTTTCTGCAAAGCCCTTTTTGATTCGCAGTGATTCCTGCGGATGCGGTAATCTGGACGGCATACGGCACATTTTCAGCTTTAATGACAGATTCTACCGCTATCAGGATGACAGTCAGGTGCTCTATGAAGTCTCTGAAAGAATGCAGACAAGCATAAATATTATGGATGCCGGAGGCTGTCTGTTCTGTGGCCAGCTTCATGATATGACCGTGCTCCTGAATGACTGGTGTACGGATGATACCAAAAATCATTTCCAGAATCCAAAACCACAGCAGTTCAGTGATAACATGCTCCTGTTTTTTGAAACAGGACAGGATAATTTTCAGCAAAGACATTTTCCAAAAGCCGACAGCATTCCCCATCTGGAAAAATATATGAACAAAGGCTATCCGCTGATATTCAATGCTTTGGGGTTCATGGGAGTAACACTCGGGTATGCCTGCTTTCACTTTCAGGATTATGAAGTTATCAATTACTGCAAGCTTCCCCAGATAATCAACATTCTGGGGTCGGGGCTGGGCGGATATATCAACGCACGGTATCAGAACTATCTGCTGAAACAACTGGAATTCATCTACCGTTATGATGCGCTGACAGGCCTGCTCAACCGCATGAGCTTTATCCGGGAATTCTCAAAACTCTGCGAAACCGTCAGAGGACAGGACACACAGGTAACGGCTGTCCTTTCCGATTTGGATAATCTGAAATTCATCAACGACAAGTTCGGACACAATGCCGGAGACAATGCTATCCGGGTATCTGCACTCGCCCTGAAACAGAGCTGTCCTGATGATGCCCTCTGTGTACGGTTCGGCGGTGATGAAATGCTCGCTGTCTTTACCGGACAGATGGACATCTCCAGCGTGATGAGCCGG
>SVNI01000132.1 GCA_015066975.1 Ruminococcus sp.
TTTTTTATGATTCTATTTTACCATATTTTCGCTGTTTTGTACAGCTTTTGAGAGTGTCTATTTTGCGGAATCAGGTTATAGTTAGAGGTTTCCTTTACTGGAAACAGGACGGCTATGTTATTAGCATTGAAACTTATGGAAATTCTCTTGAAGAAGCAATCCAGATGGCTGAATCTGTTACAGCAGAACAGAACTAATTTCAAAAAAAACCTTGCCTTATCACAGGCAGGGCTTTTTTTTAAGAAAATTCTCTCACCGGAACAAGCTTTCCGGTAAATAATGCTCGTGCATCTTCAAAATCAGAAGCACATGTGGAAAGTGCAATGAAACAATCCTCTTCGGAAAGTTCCGTTTCCGTCAGATATAAGCTGTTTTCTTCCATAGCCGTGAGCCATGCTGTATTGTCAGCCGGAATATCATAAACAGAATCATAAGCACTGACAATGACAAGTGCAAAAAAATCAATGCGGTATAAACAGTCTTTTGTAAAAAGCCAGCCATAACGGTGCTTTTCAAAATTATCTCTGTCTTTGAAAGAACGAATATCTCCAAACATGCCATACTCCATATTATGCCCGAATAAAATATTTTGCTTATCAGAAAAATCATAACTGCAATGATAATCTAAAAAAATAGTACCCAGTTCATTGGGTGTTCCGTCCGGAGCATGATGTAAATAATAATGATTGTCATTTCCCTGCACAACAGGATAGTCTATTTCAGAATTTGCAAGATAAATCCAGCCAATCAAACTTTCAGAATAGTTTGATGCAATTTTGAAACGTTCCGTAATTTCAGTAATTTTCTGTTCAGAAAGACAGGGAACGGAAGCGTCTTCCTCTGCCGTTCCCAATGTTTCAGGCTGATTGAAAAATTCTGTCTGAATGAAATCAGTTTCTGTTGTTACAGGAGAAATTTCTGATTCTTTCAAAGTCTCAGTTACAGTCAGTGTAATATCCTCCTGATAAATTTGTTTATAAGGTTCTGTCTGGATGGCGGAAATTCCTTGACTGACGTGTTTTTCAGAAGGAAGATGACTTAGAGATTGTTTCCTGAATGCTGTATATCCAAAGGAGGAAAGTACCAGCAGAACCGCCACCCAGAGCCGAACAGATTTCAACATGATGTTTTATTTAAATCATATTGTCAGTATCGGTTTCTTTCTTATTTCTCAGGTAGAGAGTAAAGAGGAAGATACCAGTAGAAGTGATGAACAGGAACGGTGCAGTGTCAAACAGAAGACCTGTTACGGAAACGTCTCTTAAAGTATTGGTGATGATTACTTTGTCGCTGGTCATTTCCATAGCAATAGGATAAGAAACATTATCTGAAGTATCCAGTGAAGCGGTATCATTTTTCGGGATAGAAATGGACGGACCTTTTTTGGAAGCGTCACTGTTTACCAGAGGCTTTGCAGTATCATTGAAAACAGCAGAAACGGAGTATACATCTTCTGTGTCGTTGGTTTCTGTTACCATGATTTTTGTACCAGCCGGCAAGCCGATGAGACTAATCACATCACCATATTTTAATTTAAAGTCAATACCGTCAATAGTAACCGCATTGCTGTCCCATGTGCCTGTTGTTGTAAGATTGGTGAGGGAGTGAACAGCACCATTATTGATAGAGAAGTTAGAACCGCTTGTAACAGTATCATTACTCAGCTGAATTCTGAACGGGAATCTGTGCAGTCTGTCGGCAAGGTCACCGGCAACAAGTTCTTTTACATCTACATTGTAAGTATTATAATAATCGCCTTTAAAATCACCCGGAATAATTGTATTGTCGCCATTGTCGTCACCCTCGGCAGTAGTGACAAATCCGTCAATTTTCACATCTTCGTTTGCTTCTTCGTTGTATGTGATGCTGGTGTTTGCTCCGTCTTCAGTGGATTTCAACAGAACATAGCCATAAATAACGAGATTGTCTTTCGCTTCATTGTACTTTGTGTACACATCTAAGAAAATAGTGTCGCCTGCTCCGCCTTCTGTTACACCAGAGGCAGCATATACTGCATCTGCGGTTACTTCGGTTATCTTGTAACGATAAACACCCGGTTCATTGTCAGCGTTTCCGTCATTGTCTGTGTCATAAATTTTGGAAGCATCAATTTTAAGATTCATCTGTTTCATTGCTTTGTAGTCAGAATTAGAAATATAGGGCACATCATTTGCTCTATTTGTCATTTTCAGTGTAGTGTCATTGCCGAAAGTAATTGTACCTGTTCGGAAATCTTCATCTGTATCTGTTTCCATTGTGAAAGCTTCATCACCGCTGTCAGTGATAGAGGTAAGGGCTTCAAGAACACCCGGACGGACAGCAAGTACAACAGTAGCATCATCGGAATCTTTTGTGCTGATGCTGGCATCTGTCACATTTGCAGAAGAAATCTGATATTCGTATACAATACTTGGTTCAGGAATTCTTTTTTGTTCGGAATTGAAAAGCAGAATATCTTTCTTAATCGGAATGTCAGCAATTGTTTTGGAGGTTTCAAGCTTGTGTGCAGGGAGTGAGTCAATAGTCGGAGAATCAACAGCAAATACACTCACAGAAGCTGTCATTGCGGAAGCAGTAATTACGGATGTCAGTAAAGCAAATGCTTTGTTCATAAAATTAGTTTTCATAATACCAGTCCTTTCTTGAATATAAATTATTATTTTCTGGATTTGCGAATGTTTGATTAAAGCATTGATTTTTCTGATGAATTTTCCTCCTTTCGTTTTATAGCAGTATACAGAATTATTGATGCCAGCAAGATGAAATTTATCAGAAGATAAGGTTTGTGTTCTTCTGCACCTGTTACCGGTATCGGATAAATATTGACAATTTTAATAATAACATTATTATCAATATGGGTAGCAAGCGTGTTTCCGTTTACAATGGCATCCTGACCATTTACAAATGCGGTCATTCTGTAATTTCCTGTAGCTTCTTCTGTGATTGTATAATCACCCTGCAATAAGCCGTAAAGCGTGATACTGTCACCGGAATGCAATGTCAGTGAAATTTCATGGTCAGAAGCGGAAATCATTTCATTTTCGCCATATCCGCCGATATAATAATCACCGTCCTGCAAAGTATCTGAAAAGATTCTGAATGAATACTCTGATGAACCTTCGGAAGCATCACCGGCAACTTTTTTCTGGAGTGTCAATGTATAGCCACGGATTTGATATACTGCATAAACTATAAGTTCGTCAGAAAACTGATAGCGTGTATTGGCATCTCCGAAATGATATTGCAGTGCATTGTCTGCATAGCAGAGAGAAATTGTTTCTGTGTTGAAAGTTCTCATACTGCCGTCTGCATTTTTAATACTGATTTGGGATAAGTCCAGTTCAGAATGTTTTTCGTTATGGTCGAGCAAATCAGGAATCAGAAATGCAGGATTACTGGGGGTACTAATCTGAGAAACAAGCAGTTCATTTTCACAGGAAACCGGAAGCAGTTCATTTTGTGTGATGGCACTGCCATTTCTCATAAAGTCTGTGCCGTTCTTCTGGAGAGGGTCAATCTGAATCAATTCTCCTGTTTTGGGACTTTTCAGCATATACTGAATTGTCGGTCGTTCAAAATATACAAAGTATATTTCATTATTTTGCAATCGCTTTGTATTGTCATTATTCAGATAATAATCATATTTTGAATCGCTGACAGCTCCGAAAGAAAGTGTTGTTATTCTGAAAGAAAATTCTGCTGGGGTGACAATCTGTTCTTCATTTTCAGTTCCGGCAATGATACCGCAGAAACTATATTTTCCGGTTGTATCATTGAGGAGTGTTTCTGTATCAATACTTAAAAAATTCCATGTATTGCCGAACGTATGTGTATAAACAGATTCATCTTGAGTTCTGAGTGTTGTATCACACTGCTGAATGCTTCCATTTTTTGCAACAGCAACATGAATTTGCTTTTTCAGCTGATGTGTATTTGTGTAAGTAATTATAACAGGTTCTGAATTGGCAGTTGCTGTATAAGAGCTTTGATATTCATGATTACCATTTTCAGCATCATTTGAAGTCAAATACTCTGCTTTGGGAGTCTGTTGAATTTCAACTGCCTGAACCATCTGTGTTGTAGTTACTTCCTGATAGTAAACAGTATAGTTATGCCCGTTAACTTTAATTTTGTTTCCGGTACTTGTATAATCTTTTGTTATCTCCGAAGCAATCGTACCATGAAACAGCAGGAATGATTCTGACTGACTGTCTGAAAGTGACAGATTTCTTGAAGAAAGCGGGCTTTCTGTTTCTGAACTTGTTATCACAGGTGAATAATTATTATTATTTGTGATTTCAATATAATTATTACTATAACTACTGGTTTTGTAATAATATTTTCTTGTAGTGATAACAATTTCTTTGTTTTCCATTACTGCCTGATATGCAAATTCTTCTGACATATCTTCCGGCAGACCAATTGTTTTTTCAGTAAGATTGGCAATCACAGGGGAGATGTCATAATAAAGAACGTAAAGCTTTATATCAGAACCGTAGTTTTGCCAATCTGAACCGTTAAGCGAATACTGGAAACCTTTCCAAGTGTTTCTGATTTGCAGATTTGGTCTGGAGTTGTCTGTGTTGA
>SVNI01000133.1 GCA_015066975.1 Ruminococcus sp.
ATGGTTTCTGACCTCTCTTTACGAGAAGCATCAGCTTGAACAGCTCAGCACCATGCAGTTTTTCGACAAGAAAGCAGGAGTTTTCCTCAACGGCCGTCAGGTTATCGGCAAATGCCCTGTTGAAGGCTGTACTTCCGACAAGGCTTATGCGGATGAATGTGAACTTGGCCATCAGTATATGCCGGAAAACTTAATCAATCCGATTAGTACCCTGACAGGAGAAACTCCTGTCATGAAACCCGTCACAAACTGGTATTTCAAGCTCCGTGATTACGAAAAACTCATGCAGGAATGGGTAACAGAACTCCAGAAACGAAAAGATATCCGTCCGGTTGTCTGGAAAACTATAGACGAATTTCTAAAGCCTCCGGTTATCTACATCAAGCGCGAATTCGAGGAGAAGTATTTTACACTGAAAGACAAGCTTCCGGAACATAATTATCTGGAAGAAGCTAAGAAGCCCTCTTTCACTATTGAATTCAAAACACTTTCTGACTGTGATGATGCCTGCAAAGTTCTGACAGAAAATCAAATCAGATACAGAACCGGGAAAACTCTTGTTCCGTTCCGTCTGACTGGTAATGTGGAATGGGGTGTACCTGCTCCTGTACTCGAAGGCGAAGAACCGCTGACTGTCTGGGTATGGCCGGAATCTCTCTGGGCACCTATCTCATTCACACAGACTTATCTGGAACAAACTGGCCGTAACCGTGAAGAATGGAAAGACTACTGGTGCAGTAAAAAATCCAATGTTTACCAGTTTATCGGACAGGATAATATCTACTTCTACGGAATTGCAGAACCTGCCATGTGGATGGCACAGCAGAATTCTGAAACCAAGACTTCCGCTCCGGAAGAAGGCGAACTCCAGATGCCTCTGATTGTCGCCAATCATCATATTTTATTCTTAGATAAAAAAGCATCCAGTTCCGGTGATGTCAAGCCTCCTATGGCAGATGATTTGCTGAACTACTACACCCCCGAACAGCTCAGAATGCACTGGCTCGGCTTAGGTCTGGGACGGAGTTCTGTCAGCTTCATGCCGAAGCCGTTCAATCCGACAGCCAAGCCCGAAGATACTGACCCGGTTGTAAAAGACGGCCTGTTATTATCAAACGTCTATAACAGAATCATCCGGACGGCATTCTATACTACTCAGAAATATTTTGACGGCATTATGCCTGATAATCAGCCGGAAGAAAACTTCCTCGCAGACGGCAAGAAAGCCGTTCTTGAGTATGAGCGTCATATGTCGAAATTCGCATTCCATCAGTGTACTTATGTCCTTGACAGTTACATCCGCAACGGAAGCAAATACATGTCAAAAGCACTGAAACCCGAAGAACAGTCCACCGAAGAAATGGCACAGGTGCTTGCAAATCTGTTCTATCTCATCCGGATTGCCGGTGTTTTGCTTCATCCGTTCGCACCGTTCGGAACGGAAAAATTAAGAGAATATTTACAGGTTGACGAAAAAATCTGGTCATGGGAACACATCTTTGAACCGCTGACTTTCTTCACCGGCGAAAAGCATGAACTCAAGTTTTTGCCCCCCAGAACAGACTTCTTCACCCGTCACGAATCCCAGTTTGCACAGGATTCCGAATCTGAATAATCAGAAAAAACTTTACAGAGCGAAAAATACAAATATCTAAGATGAAATATATCAGAAATGATATAATTAAAGCTTCTTCCCGCATCAGGAAGAAGCTTTTCTTTTTTGCAGATAATCAGAAATTTTGTTCCAGATAGGCTTCATGCTGAACCCGATAATCAGACCCAGAATCAGACCGCCGAGAATATCCGTCGGGAAATGTACAAATAAATACATTCGGGAGAAAGCTATCAGCACAGCAAGAATTACAGCCGGAATGCCAAGTTTCTTATCTTCCTGCATGAGGATAACTGCCGAAATCGTCGAAGCAAGTGTATGTCCGGACGGAAAAGAATAATCCTGCGGTACAGAAATCAGCATCAGAATATCGGTATCAATCCAGCAGGGACGGTCACGGGCAACCAGATTTTTCAGAATAAAGTTTCCGATAATCAGTCCGGTGAACATTCCGGCAAGCATTTTGATTCCGCAGATACGGTATTTCCGGATACAAATCAGCACAAATGCCCATAAAATCCAGATAATTCCGGCACTTCCCAGATGTGTGATAACAGGCATTACTGCATCCAGAACGTCATTTTTCAGATATTCCTGAATCAGGTATAATATTTTGAAATCTATCAGAAATCACCTCTTTTCATCATTTTGATTATAAATCATGTTTATGATAAATTTATGAAAAAAATCAGAAATTTTTGTAATATTTCAAAACTCTCTTGACAAGATATTATTTTTATGATATAATCTAGATGTAAATAACAAATAAGCCATATCAGAACCAAATCTGAAAGGAGAAAATTAGCATGTTTGTAAAAGAAAATGCTCCCGAAAGCTTTAAAGAAATGTATCTTCATCTTTCCGGCGGATGGTGGGATGAAAAACGTCCGAACACTTGGTTTGCTGACCATGACAAGCAGATTTATATCAATATGAGGGGAAAAGAGGGTGCGGAAACTCCCGTTTTCTTCTATATGTATTATCAGGGCTATATTGTTGAATTTGCTGTCTGGGACTATGACGAACATGATGAACATGTCTATGTCAAAATTCCGGATGCTCTGAAATATCAGAAATCTGAAATAGAAGCTGTCATCCGGACAGCCCATAAAGAAACAAATGCTTTCAATTATTTCATGCGTTGCAGAGTGAATGAGATTAAAAACTGCGAATTTAAATGGAGTATCTACAGGAAATATAACGAAAAGATTATCCTGCATAAATTTGAAAGGAGTGTCAGTATGAAAAATAAAGATTATGTTATTATTCAAGTACAGGATATTATTTCCGCAGGAACAACAAAGCCTCCGCTTGGCAGACATAACTATATTATCTATCTGCATCCGGAAGACAGGAAAATTCATATCAATACGGATTTCCGCCGGAAAGAAAATCAGAATTATCAGTGCTGTATGCACTATGACCGGATTCTCTGCAATTCACTTGCAGAATTCAGCACTCTGCCGGAAAAGAGAATTCAAAATCAGGCTTACGGCGCATGGATGGATGGCGCACATTCTTAATTTTTCTGATTTTTTCTTGACAATCCGGAAAGACTGTGCTATAATAAGACTGTCGGCAGTTACCTGCACCCTGCCTAATCAAAAAAGGAAAAGTTTCAGATTTTTCTATGCAGGCTCTCAGGGGTCTGCATTTTTTATGAGGTGAAAATATATGTATCAGCTGAAAACATCAGCAAGCTTTGATTCTGCGCATTTTCTGTCCGGATATGACGGAAAATGCGCCAATCTGCACGGGCATCACTGGATTCTCGAAGTCTCCATTCAGGGCGAAGCATTACAGGAATCCGGTCAGCAAAGAGGTATGCTCCTTGATTTCGGAGATTTGAAAAAAGCCGTCCGGAATCTGGCAGACAGTTTCGACCATGCCTTGATTTATGAAGAAAATACGCTCAAACCCAGAACAATTGCAGCACTCCATGAGGAAAATTTCCGGCTGATTCCTGTCCCTTTCCGGCCGACGGCTGAAAACTTCGCGGAATATTTCTTTAACGTTCTGAAAGAACAGAGACTTCCGGTCAGCCGTGTGACCGTTTACGAAACCCCCGATAACTGTGCGGAGTATTCGGCATGAATGAGATAATCTATCCAGTTGCAGAAAAATTCATCAGCATCAACGGCGAAGGCAGGAAAGCTGGAGAATTAGCCTTATTTATCCGGTTCAGAAAATGCAATCTGCGGTGTTCGTACTGCGATACACTCTGGGCGAATCAGGACAACTCCCCGGCGGAATTCCTCTCGCTGGAATCGCTTGCTGATTTTGTTGAAAAATCCGGAGTGAAGAATATTACACTCACCGGAGGCGAACCGCTTTTGCAGAAGCATCTTGATTTGCTGATTACGGAACTTATCAGAAACGGCCATGAAATCGAAATAGAAACAAACGGCAGTATTTCGATTCAGAACCTCGCCTGTCAGAAATATCGTCCGGCATTCACGCTGGATTATAAGCTTCCATCCAGCGGAATGGAAGCTGCTATGCTGACAGAAAATTATCAATATCTGGACAAAAATCAGGATGTCGTGAAATTCGTCGCCGGAAGCCGTCAGGATTTGAACAAAGCTCTCGAAATCATCCGGAATTATGATTTGATAAGCAAATCAACCGTCTATTTCAGTCCGGTATTCGGAAAAATAGAACCTGTCGAAATTGTTGATTTTCTGAAAGAAAACAAGCTCAATCAAGCCAGAATCCAGTTGCAGTTGCATAAATTCATCTGGAATCCGGAACAGGGAGGTGTATAAATATGATGAATCAGGAAAAAATCAAGTATCATATCAGAGGACTGCTCGAAGCTATCGGCGAAAATCCCGATAGAGAAGGCCTTATTGAAACCCCTGACCGGGTGGCAAAAATGCTTGCAGAAGTCCTCGAAGGTACAAATTATACTAATCACGAAATTGCTGAAAAATTCGGGAAAACATTCACCATGCAGG
>SVNI01000134.1 GCA_015066975.1 Ruminococcus sp.
TGTCGGCTGTGCCGGAGCAGTATTTGCACCGGGAATGGCGAACTGTGACAGTGTATCATCAAGAAGTCCGGATGCAGGTGCTGTCGGCTGTGCCGGAGCAGTATTTGCACCGGGAATGGCGAACTGTGACAGTGTATCATCAAGAAGTCCGGATGCAGGTGCTGTCGGCTGTGCCGGAGCAGTATTTGCACCGGGAATGGCGAACTGTGACAGTGTATCATCAAGAAGTCCGGATGCAGATGCTGTCGGCTGTGCCGGAGCAGTATTTGCACCGGGAATGGCGAACTGTGACAGTGTATCATCAAGAAGATTATTTTCTGGTGTGGCTGGTGCGGAAGATTGTTCTGCCAGTACATTCGGATTTTTACTGTTATCAGCCGCAAATGCAGCAGCCGTGGGGTCTTCTGTTTTATTGACCATAAAGGCTGCCAGAGAATCATCTACAGCTAAACCGCCGCTGCTGGGTGCAGGAGATGCAGGGGCTTGTTCTTTTTTCTTCGTCGGGGGAACCCATTCTTCATACTTGGGCAGAGCAGAATCATCCAACTCAGGTGCTTGTACAACAGGAGCAGGCTCTGGCGTCTGTTCTGCTTCCGGTGGTGGCAGGTTCACGGATGACTGTACCGGAGGCGGCAGGGGCGTGGACGATACCGGAGGCGGAAGTGTAGAAGCCGACGGCGGAGGCGGCAGAGTAGAAGCAGAGGACGGCGGCGCAAATGCACTCCGCGACTGATTTCTTTTGCGTTCCTGTTCTTCGGCTAAGTTGACAAGATTATTGTCTTCTTCGGAATAACCATTCTTGGCTTGTTTTTGTGCAGCATTAGCTTTTTCACGTCGAGCTTTGTTGTCTGCTGCAAGAACTTTCTTTGAAAATGCGTCTTGACATTTCTGACAGTTGACGGCGTCCAGAAAGTCAATCAGGTCTGTAAAGTCTCTCGAACCTGCCTGATTAAAATTCGTTGCATTTTTCAGTTTAATTCTGCATCCTGTTACTTTCTGATTTGCAGATGCATGAACGATATTTTCTTTTGTATCTTTGTACAGAAAAAGTTGCATAGCAATCCTCCTTTTATATTAAAAATATAGAATCGGCGCACTGCGCCAGTGTACTTTGAATGCACCCTCCTGTTTCAAAGTCCCTCATATATATCATAACATATTTTTTACATAAAATCAACTGTTTTTAGAAAAAAAATATGAAATTTACAATCAGTATTATTTTTATTTAAATTTTATTTTTATAATCGTTTTCGATATTACAATTTGAAAAAATTCAGATTCAGGATTGCTTTTTTTTAGTAAATATGCTATAATAGAAAAAACATTCCTGAAAGGAGGAATTTTGTTTGAGTAAAGTTGTCTGGAAAGGCAGTGCCATGCTCGCACCCGTTCCGCCTGCACTGGTCACATGCGGTACAATGAAGCATCCGAATGTACTCACCGTCGCATGGACAGGGATTCTCTGCACCCATCCGCCAATGACGTATATTTCCGTCAGGCCGTCGAGATATTCGTATAGTATCATTAATAATGCAAGAGAATTCGTGATTAACCTGCCGACTTCTTCCATGAGCCGGGTCACAGATTACTGTGGCATGAAAACCGGTGCAAAAATAAACAAAATCGAAAAATGTCATCTGGAACTTTCAGAAGGGACAACCGTCAGCGCGCCTGTGCTGACACAGTGTCCGGTCAGTCTGGAATGCAAAGTCTGTGAAGTCCGCCATCTGGGAACACATACTATGTTTATGGCAGATATCACGGCTGTGCAGGTGGATGACAGATATATCGACAGCAAGGGGAAATTCAATCTTCAGCAGGCCGGGCTTCTTGCCTATGCCCACGGAGAATATTTCGCCCTGGGCAGAAAATGCGGTGATTTCGGATTTTCTGTCAAGAAAAAGCATAAAAATAATTAATTTTTCAGGAGGCTATTTATTATGATGAATGACTACCAGATTGCAGGTTATGTGGTTTCCGGTGCGCTCCGTGCCGCGAATGCCCAAACAGATTCCCCGCTGGATGCCGAAACTATGATACAGCTCTCCGGTGCGCTGAGCAGTGCTGTTTCTGCATACGGATGCAGAGAGCAAAGAAAAATTCTGAAAGCCGGCCTGCATGTTTCTTCCGATTTTGCCCTGATTTCAGATGATTTCTTCCTCGCACTGAAAGAAGTTCCCGGCATTGCAGACAAGGCACGTTCCAAAGAATATGAAGCTATTTCAGAATTCGTTATCCAAAACAAAGAACTGACCCGGAAAGAACGCCTTGTACTCTACAAAGAACAGTACGTTCCGGCAAGCGTGAAATTCTGGAAAGGCTTCCGGATTGTCTGCCTGAGTGTGACAATTCTCTGTGCTGTCCTGACTGTTGGCATGTATCTCTTTAACCCCGAAATCCGTCAGCAGTTTCTCGAAAACTGGAATGCAATGAAACGTCAGTTTGAAAAAACAAAAAAACATGCAAAAGCATTCGGAAAAGCTGTAAAATTCCTGATTCACCTGATAACAAAATAAATCTTGTTACGAATTGTAAAAACCCTCTTGACATTTACAAAAAAACATATTATAATAAATATGTACAAATTGTGAAATTTTTTTCAGGAGGGTTTATGTTATGAAAAAAAATGCATTCAAGAACCGCGTGAAAGCAACGGTTGCTTCTGTCGCTATGCTGACAGCCAGCATTCTGCCGACTTTCAGTCCGGTTCAGGCTTCCGCTGAACTGACGGAAATGGACAATTTCGCCCGTCTGCTCCAGCATTCCATGTATTTCTATGATGCAAACATGTGCGGTACGGAAGTAGAGGAAAATAACCGCCTTTCATGGCGCGGTGACTGCCATACTTATGATGCCGCTGTTCCGCTTCATCCCATTGATGCCAAAAATATCGGCGTAAATCTGTCCGAAGACTTTATCGAAAAATATAAAGACATCCTCGACCCCGACGGCGACGGCTGTGTTGACGTTGCAGGCGGTTTCCATGATGCCGGCGACCATGTCGAATTCGGTATGCCCGAAAACTATTCCGCCGCTACACTCGGCTGGGGCTATTATGAATTCCGTGACTCCTATCAGACAACCGGACAGGCTGACCATATCGAAACACTTCTGAGATATTTTAATGACTATCTCATGAAGTGTACATTCAGAGATAAAGACGGCACTGTCATTGCACACTGCTATCAGGTCGGCGACGGTGATATTGACCATTCCTACTGGCAGTCTCCGGAAGTGGACAGCATGGCGCGTCCTGCCTTCTTCCTGACAGCCGATAAGCCACAGACAGATTATGTCGCATCTGCGGCCGCTTCTCTGGCTATCAACTATCTGAACTTTAAAGATACTGATGCCGAATATGCCGAAAAATCTCTTGATTATGCCCTTGCGCTGTTCGATTTCGCCATGACTAACGAAAAACAGCTCTCCGATAACGGCGACGGCCCGAAAGCCTACTACAATTCCAGCAAGTGGGAAGATGACTACTGCTGGGCAGCTGCATGGCTCTATAAAATCACAGGCGATGAAAAATACCTGAAAGAAATCTACCCCAATTATGACTACTATGCCGCACCCTGCTATGTCTATTGCTGGAACGACATGTGGGGCGGTGTACAGTGCATCCTTGGTGAAATCTCCATGGATAAGCCCTATAAAGAAGGCGAGCACGTTTATCCGAATTTCATTGATGATTTCAAGGTCGCTGCCGGCAAAAGCCCTTATGAAGAAATGAACTGCTGGTCTTCTGTTGCCGAAGCTATGGAAAAATATATGACAGGCGGTGTTGGCACAATCACGCCTCAGGGTTACTTCTGGCTGAATACTTGGGGCAGTGCAAGATATAACACTGCTGCACAGCTCATCGGTCTGGTTTATGATAAATATAATAATAATATGCAGCCGTCCAAATATTCCAACTGGGCAAAAAAACAGATGGAATACATCATGGGCGACAACGATATTGAATATTCCGAACTCGGCGACGGCAGTCACGGAAGCAGATGCTTTGTTGTCGGCTTCAATGAAAATTCCTGTGCGTATCCGCATCACAGAGCTGCTTCCGGTCTGACAAAGTGTGAAGACCCTGCTCCTCAGCGTCATGTACTGTACGGCGCACTTGTCGGCGGTCCTGATGCTGATGACAAGCATAACGACATCACTTCCGACTGGATTTACAACGAAGTGACCATCGACTATAATGCCGCATTTGTCGGCGCATCCGCCGGATTATATGCCTTCTTCGGCAGTCCTGATGACCCGATTGATGCTGATTTTCCTCCGGCAGAAGCAAACTCCGGCGAAGAAGGTACATCCAGCAACGGGTACTGGGTAGAAGCTTTCGCTGTGGATGACCTGCATGATGACGGCGCAGGTGTCACCAAGATTTCTTTCATGGTTCGCACCGATTCCAATAAGCCTTCTGACAAAGTATCTGTCAGATATTATTTCGATTCCAGCGAAATCAGCAATATCAGTTCTGTCAAGGCTTCTGAACTCTACGACCAGTCCAGCACCGAAGCCGGTGAAGAAGGCGCAGACGGTATTATTTCAGGGCCTTTC
>SVNI01000135.1 GCA_015066975.1 Ruminococcus sp.
TTGTAACTTCGTTTTCCTGTGCAGACTGCTTCTGCGATATAGGACACACATTCTTTTGAAAAAAAGCCGAAATCCTCATCAAAATTATCTTTGAAACATGAACTGAACAGGAAATTCAGAGCATTGAGCATAGTAGCCTGATTGAAAATGAACGACTCTGGAATAGAACAGTCATCTTTTTTCCAGTCATAACAATCTTCGCCGTAATATTCGATAAAATGCTCCTGTGTGTCGAATGGGTACTGCTGATAATTTTCTTGGGTGACATCAGGATGATGCATTTCAAGCAGCATCTGACCGAACGGCATAGCAGATTCAGGCAAAATTTCTTTTTCAGGCAGATATTCTTTTAGCTGATATGGCTTTTCGATACTCGGCTTGTAATTCAGCAGGAAAGCACTGATAACCTTTCTGAGAAATTTGTCCCTTGATTTGGGGTGTTTAAGATTTTCAAGAGCCTTTTCACAGTAGGGTTTCAGCTTGTTCATGAACCGGAGCAGGGAATTTTCAATTTTATTGATTTCGCCTATTTTCTTGATAATTTCGTTAGGGTCGGCAGTACCGCAGGAGATAATGCCGTCAATATGTCTGATTGTCTCTGATACAAATTCTTTGAGTTCGCCCTCTGCAAGTTCCTCATATTCTGTCATGTCTCTAAGCATAGTCTCTGTGGGTGTAAAAGGAGATACTTTCTCTGAATTTTCAACAGGCTTTTCGTTATCTGTTGAAAACTTTGTTGAAAATCCGTCAGTCTTTCCCACGACAGACTGACAACAAACAGGATTTAATTCTTTTTTATTTGAAGTGTCAGTGTTTAATTGGCTCGCCTGACCGTCTGACGGTTTCCGTTCGGACGGTTCAGGTTCAAAAAAATCAGGCTCATTCTGAGCAGATTTTCCAAAATGCGGATTCAGTTCAGGAGATTCATAAATCCAGTACCAGTTGTGACCGAACTGTTTGGTCTGTTCGTCCTTAATCTGCATTTTGAACAGATAACCGCAGTTCACTAATTCAGCCAGAGCCTTTTTGACAGCCTTGATACCTATTTTCAGGACTTTGCTGAGTCCCTGTTCATTGATGTTCCATTTCTTTTCATAAACGGAAAGCAGGTGTATCAAGGTGAAACGTGCCGTTGCAGAAAGGCTTTCGTCTTTGATAATCCGATTGTCGATACAGGTAAAACCGCTGATTTTCTCTGTCCGTGTAACCGTCATATTAGGTTCATATGTCATGTGTTTCACTTCTTTCTTACCTTGAGTTTGTCCATTCTGTTGTGGTTATGAAAAAATTTCAATATGGTACTTGATTTTTTGTGATTTGTGTGTTATAATAAAAATAAGAAATTTAAAAAATATTTTGGACTAAATATATTATATCTCATATTCGTGAGAAAGTCAACGTTTTATTTGCTAAAAATGAGAAATCGTGTTTTTTCACAATAACTATTTCATTAAATTGTGAGATTTTAACAAAATCATGAGAAGGAGGTAATTGCTATGACCTTTTGGGAAATTTATGAAAGTCTTTGTGCCAGCATTGGAAAAAAGCCAAATCCTGTTGGGAAAGAATTAGGAATATCTTCTGGTGCAATCACGCAATGGAAAAACGGCTCTATTCCCAGTGGTGAAAAACTCATACAGATAGCAGATTATTTTAATGTTTCTGTTGATTACCTTCTTGGGCGAACTGATGAGCCAACTGAGGAAGAAGCAGATATGTCTGTATCCAATTCTGACACAGATAAAACCACAGCAGAATTTATACAAATATTTACCAAACTTCCCATAATGGACAGAATCGAAATTATGAGTCTTGCCAGAGATAAAGTAAAGCAATCCAATATTGCAGTATAATCATTATCACAAAATGATACCGCTGATTCCTGAAAATCAGCGGTATTTTCATTTTTAAATTAAGCGTAAATAATAGAATCATAAATAATTTCTTTCGCCATATTTTTAAAACAATTTGTCAGGCGAACCTGTTTCATTTCGTCACCGCTGAGAATGGCGGACAAATATTCTTTATCGGACTTCTTCCAGATTTCGACCTGCCTGTCAACGGCTTCAATGGCTCTGGTTTCGAGTTCGTCCAGATAATCGATAATTCTGCCCTCATCAACGAGCTTTTCAAGACGTTCAGGGTGCTTGGCGGTCACATAGCGGAGGTGGTCTTTCACATAGTCGGTATGGAAGTCGGTCACAGTTGTTTCCAGTGTCGAGGGGGCAACATGGGTGACAGTACGCTCGGCGGTGTCGAGTATCCATTCCGGTTCTGTGTACTGCTTTCCGTCATAAATCATTTTCTTACTTTTGATAATCATAAATTATCCTCACTTTCTGTTCTTGAAAAGATAAAATATTATCATGGCGACTGCGATAACCACAATGCCAATCGTGACATAAATCAAGGTGTTACTGCCTTCAGAATCGTTTTCAGTGGTGGTTTGCTCCGCTTCAGCTTGCGTTTCTGCTGTACCATTTAACGGCTTAACAACGATATTTTCAGCCTGACTATTATTATTCTGAATTTCGGCTTGTTCTGGCTCGTCCTCTGATTCAAGAGTGCTGTGCGGTGGAAATGTATCTGAAATATCGCCGTTCTCGTCAATCATGCTCCAATGATTGTCTGCAAATTCAAAGTGATAGCTGTGTTCGCTCGTGTCAATCGTCCAGTTGCCGTTAGCATCATCATGGAAAGCAAAATCGGCTGTATACTTCTTATAATAGTCCTTGTAACTGTATGTCAATTCGCCAATATTAGACCAATTGTAAGCATTATCGCCATAATTGGAATTTACCCAATCTGAAAGAAGATGATATTTGTAGGATGCCTCCGGAAATGTCGTACCGTCATCGGAGATTCCGTACCATGATTCCGTCCAGATTTCATTGATGATGTAGTCTTTGTCGAGGGTTTCGGCATGAACAGGGATTCCGGTCAGGCTTGCAGTCAGAACTGCGACTGCAAGCAGAGGGATGAATTTCTTCATATTTCGTCCTTTCCGGCATTTGCGAAATAAAATTCGAGTGCCTTTTCAATTGTTTCCGTGATTTCGTTTGACTTGGTGTCGGATTCAAAATATCTGATAAATGTGTCATTGCTGATTTTCACTGACTTTGGTTTCGGCTTGTCCTCTGCAATTCCGATAATAATTTTGATAATCGTATCATGCGGAATATCGCCGTTTTCATCAGCATTAGCCTTTAACTGCTCTGACTTCTTCATGTCGATTTTGTTCTCTGTGGCAAGGTCGGCAACATCAGACTGTGCCTGTTCTGACAGATAGGAGAGGTTCACGGCGGTTCTGACGGCAATCGTGCCATTATCAACCAATTCTTTCAGGCTGTCAATCAGCTTGCTTACTCTGACAAGCCTTGCAACAGAGTTCCGACTCAGTCCGTATTCTTCTCCGACTTTCTCACGGCTTGACTTCGGCTGTTCAGGTTCTTCCGCAGAATCGGGATTTTCAATCAACTGCAATTCTCTGATAATGTCATTACGCTTTCCCTGTGAGAACATCTTGTCGTATCTCATGGCGATAACTTCGGCTTGCTCCGAAATTTTCAAATTGCTGAAACCTCTCTGCATGAGATTTGATTCAATCACATACATTTCGGCTTCTTCCTCCGAAAGTCCCTCTTTGATGATTGCCGGAACAGTCTGCAATCCTGCGATTTTGCAGGCATTCCAGCGATTGTGACCGATGAGAATTTCATACTTTCCGCTTTCAGCTGGCTGAACGATAATCGGACTGAGTATGCCGTTTTCTTTGATGCTTTCAATCATATCCTCAAGCCGTTCGCCGGAATACATCCCGAACTTGTGATTGTGATAGGGAATGAGCATTTCGCACGGAATCTGCTTGACAGCGTTCTGCAAGGCGGTTGAGGTACTGAGCATAGCACCCAAGTTAAAAGTTGTCTGTGTCATAAATAAATATCTCCTTTTCTTCTGGACTTTTGCCCCACTGGGGCAGAAGTCCACGCTTTTATTTTGCAAATAATTAAGAAATTTAGCATCTTTTGAGGATTTCCTGAGCTAATTCTTCATATTCTTTTCCAAGCTTGCCTCCCATTAAGCAGAGAGGGATACGGATTTCCGAACTTTTAGCAGCTTCTACTGATTTGCTGATGTGGGTTCTGAACAGGAGTTCACCATATTTTTCGGTGAGTGTTCCGACTGCGGAACGGCTTACTTTGGTTCTGTCAGTCATGGTCGGCAGGATTCCGAGCAGATTCAGTTTCGGATTGACTGCGGTCTTAACCTGCTGATAGAGTGTTTCAAGCGACTGCAAGCCGTCCATGCTGAATTTCTGTGTCTGTACGGGAATCAGGAGTCTGTCCGATACTGTCAGAGCATTGATGAGAAGCGTCCCCAAAGACGGCAGACAGTCAATAATTACAAAATCATATCCGCTGACAAAATCTTCTGTCAGGATTCTGCGGAGAATGGTTTCTCTCGAAATTGCCGTTGACATCAGCGTTTCAGAACTTGCAAGGTTAATATCAGACGGGATAAAGTCAACATCAGCCGTTTCGCAGTACCACAGGGA
>SVNI01000136.1 GCA_015066975.1 Ruminococcus sp.
AACGTCTGATTTCCGCAGGCTATGACTATCAGGCTGTTCAGAGTGCTGTCAATGCTCTGCTGGCTTCTGCTGATGAATCCCAGCTCATTGATGCTCCGGAAGATATGCCTGTTGAAAATAATGTGGAATCTATTGAAATCACGCTCATGGCGGACGGAAAGACCTATTCCGGAACGCTCATCAAAGATTGAAAGGATTGATTTTATGACAGATGTCAGCTTTATTGCATTATGCAAAGAAACTATCAGAGACTATGTGAATTCTCATACTGACAAGACAGACAATGTACAAATTAGCGCAGATGATGTCTATATTGTCTGGTTCTGCAAGACGCTACAGAACTGGAAGGCTCTTGCCTCGACAACGCTTCCGGACGGCATGTATTACGAACTCACACACAACGGCGATAAGAATGAAACCTATGTCGACTGCTACAAGAAGTGGGAAAACTTCACAGTCAGAAAGGATTGAGATTATGAATTTTGAAGAATATATTGGAACAAAGAGAATCAAGGCTAAGCCCATGACCAGAGGGGAATATAACAAATATCGTAGCTGGATAACGCCTGAAAATGAGAATCCTGATGATGAAGGCTATCTTGTCAAGTACTATCCGGACGGCTATCAGTCATGGAGTCCGAAAGAAATCTTTGAGGATGCTTACAGAAAATCCGGTGAAATGACATTCGGTCATGCGCTCGAAGCCCTCAAACATGGTGACAGAGTTGCCCGAACCGGCTGGAACGGAAAGGATATGTATTTATTTTTAGCCGACGGAAAACAACTGACACACTGTCTGTGCTCTAAGGATATGCCCCCCTGCACCGACAGCATCTGTATGAAAACAGCTCTGAACACTATCGTCATCGGCTGGCTGGCTTCTCAGACTGACATGCTCGCAGAGGACTGGAAGATTGTCGGCTGATGCAACAAAAAGTATGTCAAAAGACAAAAATGCACTTGACGATATAAAATATTTATGATATAATGCTTTTCGGGTCTGGCAAACCAGATACTATTATTACAGCTCTACACAGCGCAAAAGAACTCCCTGCTCGGTCATAGGCAGGGAGTTGCTGTTTTTTCAACGGTTCAAATATGTATCACATCATTATGATAAAAAACTGCAATATCCTGTTAAAATAAAAAAACCTGACCCAAGAACTGCTCAGATTATTATGAGCCAAATAGGCGGTGCAGATGGTGAACTGACAGCTTCTCTGCGGTATCTGAATCAGAGATATGCTATGCCGACAGATGAAATCAAGGGGCTGTTAACGGATATCGGAACAGAAGAACTGGCTCATTTAGAAATTGTCAGTGCGATTGTCTACCAGCTCACACGGGATATGAAACCGGAAGATTTGCAGAAATATGGTTTCGATAAATACTTTGTTGACCATACAGCAGGGATTTATCCAGCAAATGCCAGCGGGATTCCATTCACGGCATCTTATTTTCAAGTGAAAGGTGATGCTTTTGCCGACCTTACAGAAGATATGGCCGCAGAGCAGAAAGCACGTGCGACTTATGATAATATTCTCCGGCTGGTAGATGACCCGGATGTTATTGACCCGATTCGGTATCTGCGTCAACGTGAAATTGTGCATTTTCAGCGTTTCGGCGAAGCCATGCGCATGGTGCAGGACAGACTGGATGCACGGAATTTCTACACCTGCAACCCGTCTTTTGATAAAAAATGCGGTGATTCCTGTCCGAACAGATGCAGTCATAAATAGCAGCAAAATGCACAGCCTTCTTCGGAAAGCTGTGCATATTTTTTTATTTTTTCCGGCAGTAGCGTCTGGCTGGACGATGCCCTGCCCCTTCGGTAAAGTCTTTGGTTTCGACAACGCAGGAGGCAATTTTTCTGCGGAAGTTTGCAGTCAGAACGGGCGTTCCGGTAATAGCTTCCTGTGTCTTCTGCAATTCTGTAAGTGTGAATTTTTCGGGCAGGAAATCAAAAATCAGCCGGAATTCTTCTGCTTCATTCCGGAGATACATCAGTGCAGAAATGATAATCTTCGCGTGGTCAAAGGCAAGACCGCCGTTTTCAGTAATTTCAAATTCTGGCATATCGAACTGATTTTTCTTTAGTTGGAGCTTAGATTTTATAGAAATATCATCATTTTCTAGCTTCAGAATAAAACTGCCGTTAATTTCGGAAATATTTATATCAAACCACTTAGCGCAGGAAGCATCATCTGCGCCCTGAATTTCCATGTTTTGAAGTTTTTCTTCTGACAGAACCGAAAGAAACGCATTCGAGATAATCCAGCCTCTGGGGTCACGTTCGGGCTGGCTGAAAATGCCGATATGTCGCAGTAAATTTACATCAGCGCAGGTTTCCTCTTTGAGTTCTCGTCCGGCGCAGACTTCGACGGTTTCGCCGGGCTGAAGAAATCCGCCGGGAAGTGCCCAGCAGTCCTTAAATGGCTGATTTCCGCGCTGAATCAGCAGAAGACAGAGTTTCTTTTCGGGTTCTTTCCGATAGCCGGGCTGGATTTTATTATGCAGACTGAACACGGCAATATCTGCTGTAACAGACGGCCGGGGGTAATCTTCCAGACGATAGTTTTTTAAAAATTCCTGTTCTTCCTGATGGGAATGCATGACAGACCACTCCTTTTGATAATATTACTATGATTATATCATAATAAATATGGTTTGTCAAGCGTTATTTTCAAAAAATTCCGGCTCAGAATAAAATATCTTTGAAACAGACATAAGGTTCATGTTTCTCGAAATTCCAGCTATGATACGCACCGCCGTGACAGAAATCCTTATCCGGACAGGCGGAACAGGTTTTATTTTCTTCACAGAGATTTTTCCGGAATATCTGAAATTTGTTTTCCCATATGTCTTTGAAATTATCTTTCAGGATGTTTCCCTGTACGAATTCCGGACGGCGTTCGATATCCAGACAGGCAATAATATCACCGTTTGCGGTGATGCTTGCAGTGTAAATTCCAGCCATGCAGAGAAAATACCAGTCACGGACTTCCCGTTCATATTCCAGTCCCAGATAATGACTGCATCCGTAACAGACAGGCTCACCCGCAATACGCTTGTTCCGGATAAATTCAAACATATACTGATAATCTTCTTTTGTCAGGAGCAGTTCCGGATGCTCCAGTGCTCTGCCGATTGGCTCGATATTGATAATGCGCCATGAATCGAGGGGCATATCATCAAAAATTTTATAAAGCTCGTCGAGCTGGGAAATATTTTCATGTGTCACGACTGTTGTGACCTGCACGCTCCGGAACTTTCCGAGACGGAGCAGTGCTTCAATGCCGTTCATGGCTCTGTTCCAGCCGTTAGGGGTTCTTCTGAACTTATCATGTGTATCAGGCAGACCGTCGATGCTGACGGAAATCGTACCCATTCCGGCTTGATAAAGCTTCTCTGCGATATTGTCATTAATCAGCGTTGCATTGCTGGTCATGCCCCAGTGAAAGCCTAACTGATTGGCAAAGCCCATAATCTCGAAGAAATCCTTCCGGAGCAGAGGTTCTCCCCCGGTGATGCACAGCATATAGTCTTCTGTTCCGAAATCCTGTTTAACCTGTGTCAGAAATTCCTGATACTGCTGAACGGTCAGTTCATCAGAGAATACATCATTGCACCGGCTTCCGCAGTGGAGGCAGTTTTCATTGCATCTCATTGTAAGTTCGAGAAACAAATGCCGGAGTCTAGGCTTTCTGAACAATCCGTCACGGTATTCTCTGAGCGTGTTCAGATTTTTGATTTTGGTATTGACATTCAGCATTATGATTCTCCCTGATTTTCGGTGATGCCGAAATATTCCGGAGGTCCGTAGACATCTACAGGGAAATCGCTTTCCGGTGCATAGATATCTGTTTCATAGGCATCAGTTTCAGTTTCGTCAGTTTCTTCCGTTTCGGGTTCGGTGATGCCGAAATATTCCGGAGGGCCATAGACACAGACAGGCTCATCTGTTGCGGGAATATATTCTGTCGGGGGCATAGTGGCTTCTGTTTCTTCGGTTGCTTCAGATGATTCAAACCATTCCGGAGGACCATAAGCCGCCTGCGGAATGTTGCATAAATCCAGCAATTCTTTTTTCTGTAGCATCAGGTCAAAAATATTAACCCGTCCGTCCTCATTCATATCTGCACGATAGAATTGTTCTTGTGTCATGCTCTGCCGTCCCATCAGATATTTCTGTAAAAATACGACATCTGTCAGATTGATAAGATTATCGCCGTCCATATCGCCTTTTTCAGAAAAAAGCGAAAAGAGCGAATTATATTCCGCATTGCTTTCGGCAGGAAGCCCCTGTGCACCGACTGCCATTCCCATAGCGGCGGCGAATGCTGCTGCTGTCAGAGCGGTTTTTTTAGTTTTCTTCATAAAAAATTCCTCCCCTTTATGAATTTTATTTTTGTAATTTCATCATAGCACAGAAATCATTGAAAGTCAATAGACTTCCTCGGAAACTAAAACCAAGAAGAAACAACTTGACAAAAAGATAGAAAAATTGTATGATAATATAG
>SVNI01000137.1 GCA_015066975.1 Ruminococcus sp.
TAGTCGGTCTGTTGATTGCGTTATGTTCTTCGCTTCTGGGGGTGACATTGGTGCTGAAACGGTTTTCATTTATCGGGGACGGACTTTCACATGTCGCATTCGGTGCGATGGCAGTTGCCGGAGTCGCTGGAGTCACGAACGATATGGCTGTCGTGCTTCCGCTGACAGTGCTTTCAGCAGTGCTTCTGCTGAGAACCGGACAGAATACCAAAATCAAGGGAGATGCTGCCATTGCCATGATTTCCGTCGGAGCACTGGCTATTGGTTATCTGCTGATGAATCTGTTCCCCCGGTCGTCCAATATTTCGACGGATGTCTGTACAACGCTGTTCGGTTCGACTTCGATTCTGACACTGACGATTCAGGATGTCTGGCTGTGCGTTATCATGGCACTGATAGTGCTTACAGTCTTTCTGTTATTTTATCATAAAATCTTTGCAATAACATTCGACGAGAATTTCGCAAGTGCTACGGGTGTGAAATCCAATGCCTATAATTTATTAATCGCCGTGATTACGGCCTTGATTATCGTCTTAGCCATGAATCTGGTTGGGTCGCTTTTGATTTCGGCCTTGATTATTTTTCCGGCTCTGTCAGCAATGCGAGTATTCAAGAGTTTTCGGAGCGTGATTATCTGTTCCGCAGTGATTTCAGTTATCTGTGCGGCAGCAGGAATTATCCTCTCGATACTGTACGGCACACCAGTCGGCTCAACGATTGTTGCCGCAGATATTCTGGTATTTTTTATATTCTGTCTTTATTCGTTTCTTATCTCGAAATTTGCAGGGAGGAAAAATGCATGAAAAATTATAAACTGCTTCCGGCGGTACTCCTGATGACGGGTCTGCTCACCGCCTGCGGAAGTGCAAATCAGGTACAGGCTTCCACGGAAACCGCTCCGGCAGATGTGTCAGTATCTGAAACGGAAGAATTTATCATTCCGCAGAATCCTGATGCTGACCCGGCCTCTGATGTAGATTTGACAGTTCTCAGCAGTACCATGGTTTATAGTCAGGTTGCTGATATGATGTATACGCCTGAAAAATATGATGGCAAAATCATCAAGGCTTCTGGTCTGTTTTCAGTATATCATGATGATTCGCAGGATAAGAATTATTATGCGGTTCTGATTCAGGATGCAACCGCCTGTTGTGCGCAGGGAATCGAATTTGTCTGGAAAGGGGAGCACAGTTATCCGGAAGATTATCCTGAAGTTGGTCAGGAAATTACTGTCATGGGCACATTCGGAACATATGAAGAAGACGGTGCGACTTACACACAGCTTCTGGATGCTACTCTGACCGTAAACAGTTGACTTCTGTGCTGTATCGGAATTTCCCGGTACAGCATTCTTCTGTCCTGATTGTTATTAAAAAATTAACAGTTTATTCTTGGTTTATTCACAAATCAGCAGAGTATGTATATTATAATTAGTAAGAATAACAGTAAATGTTCAAAAATGGAGGGTCTTATGAAACAGAAAAAGAAACCGGATACCGAAATTGAAATCGATACCGCCGGAGAAACAGAAGATACTCAGCCGACTGTCGAAGAATGGGAAACTGATATGCCGGATGCGCCTGAAGAAGAACCACCCCGCAAAGGCCTGAAAGCGTTCTTCTCTAAAATTTTCTACAGCCTTGTCGAAGAAGTTGAAGACGAAGACGACGAGGAGGAAGAAGAATCTGAAGAACAGGAAATCCCGGAAGAAGAATTTCCTGTTCCGGAAACACCGGAAGAAGATATATCTGCTGAAATCATCATGGAAGAAGCAGAAAAAATTCCGGAAGAAATACAGGATGACGTTCGGGAAGAAATTAAAACGATTGAGGAAATTCCGGAAGAATCCGGAGAAATCCTCCTTGATGCTCCCGAAGATATGCCCGATTTCCGTGAAGAAGCTGTTCCTGACTATCAGTCATCAGAAAAAGATATCATGCTCCTGAACGAGGAAGAAGTTCTCGACGAAGGAATGCCCCAGACTATCACACAGGCAGAACTTTCTGACAGCCTGGAAGAATTTTCTTCTGGTGATGACGAATTTTCAGAAACTTCCGGAGAAAATGGCGAAAATTCCGAAGAAGATAATGAAGATGAAGAAGATGACGACGAAGACGAACTTAATCCCGACGGTACAAAGAAAAAAAACTTTTTCTCCATTGCGATTCCCGTCATGGTCGTGGTTGTGCTCGGACTCGGATTCGCTTACTGCTTACAGCTCGGATTGTTCAGTGAAAAAGAAGTCTATTATATGCCCGATTTGGTCGGCAGAAATTATTATGAGCTCGGAGAAGATTACGTCAATTTCGATATTCAGGTGAATCAAACGGATTATTCTGCTTATGATAAAGATGTTATCTATGCACAGGATATCCCGGCCGGTACAGAAGTCAAGCTCGGACAGACTGTCAATATTGACCTCAGTCTTGGCTACGCTACCGGAATTGTACCAGATGTGCAGAACTATCAGTTCGAGTATGCACAGAAACTTCTGGAGCAGTCCGGCTTTACAACTGAAATCGTCTACGAACAGAGTCTGAACGGCACAGCACAGAATAACGTCATCCGTACCGTTCCAGCATCCGGCGACGAAGCCAATATCGGCTCTAAAATCACAATGTATGTCAGTGAAGGTCTCGGCGCAGAAAGCGCACAGGTGCAGGACTTTACCGGAATGCTTCTTTCTGATGCACTCAGTCTCTGCGAAATGTATGGTCTGGAAGTTGAAACTGTTCCTGTTCCGGCATTACAGGCAGAAAACGTTGTTGTCAGTCAGAGCATCGAAGCTGGTACAAGTGTCCCGTTCCATACAATTATCACACTCACTTACAGCAACGGCGAACAGCCGAAGGGCACTGTCAATTATCAGGTGAATTTCCCAGCCTATGCAAGCGGAAGATTCATTCTTGACTTTATCGATAAAGACGGAAATGTCGTTGCTTCCAGTGATATTATCGTTGCAGGATTCTCTGCCGGAAGTACTGTTCCCGTCGAAGGTCTCGGCTCTCAGGAAATTACAGTTGTCCTGAATAACTATACAACAAATTTACAGGCAGAGCTTGGAACGTATCATTTCGATTTCACAACCGGAACTTATGAAGTTCTGACCGAAGACATGCAGACTGCTTTTGAAGCTGTCAAGGGCATTGCCTGAACCTGATACAGAACCCCACTGTAAAAACAAGTTTTTAGAAAAAGTGAAAATTCAAATATTCATAAAAATCGTCACAGAACTTTTTGTCCTGTGACGATTCTATTTTTTCTTGGCTTAATGATATTAGGATGATTTCCAGAGTTTTTTGATTTTAAGCGAGTTAAACAAATTTGCTGTCACAAAATTGTGTGATATCACAATTTTAAAAAAATTATCCGTAATATATTGACACGATGTCAGAATAGTGCTATACTATTTATAGTGACACAACGTCAGAATACAAAAGGGGGTGGGATTATGCCGAAAAGTTCTCCGGAACTGACAGCTTCACGTCGTGAAGAAATTGTAAATGCTTGTGAAAAGCTCTATCAGACTATGAGTTTCAAGGACATTACGCTGAAAGAAATCAGCGTGGAAACTAGCTTTTCAAGACCTTCTATCTATAATTATTTTCAAACTAAAGAAGAAATCTTTTTAGCACTGATGCAGCGTGAATATGAGTTATGGTCGGCAGAACTGGACGCTCTTTCAGAGAAACATCAGGCAATGTCTGTAGAGGATTTTTCATCGGCACTTGCACACTCCCTTGAAAAGCGGAAACAGCTTCTGAAACTGCTTGCAATGAATCATTATGATATGGAAGAAAATTCACGGCCGGAACGGCTGACGGAGTTCAAGACGGCTTACGGTGCATCTCTTGATGCAGTGAGAACTTGCCTTGATAAATTCTTTCCAGACACAAACAGAGAACAGTTTATCTATGTGTTCTTTCCTTTTCTGTTCGGTGTATATCCGTATGCAGTCGCAACTGATAAACAGATTTCAGCTATGAAAGAAGCAAACTGTAAATTTGAACTGCATAGTATCTATGAAATCATTTATCTGTGTGCAAAACAACTTCTCGGAGGTGCATTATGAAATACACAAAGCTCGGTAGTTCAGACCTGAACGTTTCCCGAATCTGTATGGGCTGTATGGGTTTTGGTGATGCTAAGAACGGTCAGCACTCATGGACAATAGACGAGGAACATTCCCGTGAAATCATCAAACAAGGGCTTGCAATTGGCGTGAACTTCTACGATACAGCTATTGCCTATCAGTCTGGCACAAGTGAACAGTATGTCGGCAGGGCACTGCGTGACTTTGCAAAGCGTGATGAAGTCGTTGTTGCAACGAAATTTCTACCGAGAACTCCTGCGGATATTGAGGCAGGAATTACAGGTCAACAGCATATCGAGAGAATGATAGACAAGAGTCTTGAAAATCTTGGTATGGACTATGTTGATTTATATATCTATCATATATGGGATTGGAATAC
>SVNI01000004.1 GCA_015066975.1 Ruminococcus sp.
TCAAACTTTTTTGAATTTTTTTCGTGGTATCTTTTCTCTGTCGTTCGTTCTCGTCCGACAGCTTTATTATTATAGCACACTTTTCCGAGTTTGTCAAGCAAAAGAAATTCAATAATTTGCCTTTCTTTTTGTGAACTATCACCATTATTTCAGAAATAATTTCTTCTACTTCTTTTATAACATTCTAAATAATAAAAAGCAAGCCCTTTCCGGCTTGCTTTCTCCCCTTAATCATCATAGCTGTCACAGCCTTCCTCACGGCTGATAACTCTCAAAGCCAGCTTGATTTTTCCAAGTTCCGTCGCTTTTACGATTTCAATCGCTTCCGATAAGCTGATTTTTTCCTTCTGCGATAATTCTTTTGCAACTTGACAAACCGCCCTTGCGTCCTCTAGATTTACCATACTCTCCACTCCTTTCCGATTGTTTATTGCTATATTTTATTGTATCATATATACATGAATAAATCTTGAATTTTTTATAAATTTCATAATAAAAATCATCATCATTTTGAATAAAATTTATCCGGATTTCAAAAACAAATTGCTCGCTTATCACATTTTCGCCCGAAAACAAGCATATTTTATGAGAGGAATGTGTAAATATTGTAAAAATTTGAAAAAAATCTCGTTTACCCCCTTTTCAAATTTGACTTTTTATGCTATAATAGAGTATAGAATATCTGACTTCCGTCAGATTGATATTTTAGGAGGTTTCTGTATGTCTGTAAAGGAACTGTACACTACTTGGTGTCAGAAAGCAGTTGATGATTCGGATTTGCTTCCGGAACTGCTCGAAATTGAAGGTAATGAAGATGAAATCCGTGAACGTTTCTATCGTGATTTGGAATTCGGCACAGGCGGTCTGAGAGGCGTGCTCGGTGCTGGTACAAACCGCATGAACGTTTACACTGTCCGCCGTGCAACGCAGGGGCTGGCAAATTATGTCAAGGCTTCTTTTGAGAATCCCAGCGTAGCCATCTCTTATGACAGCCGTATCAAATCCACAAAATTTGCGCAGGCTGCCGCTTCAGTACTTGCTGCAAACGGTATCAAGGTGCATATCTATTCCGAACTGATGCCGACTCCCTGTCTGTCATGGGCTGTCCGTGCCCTGAAATGCAGTGCCGGCATCATGGTGACAGCAAGCCATAACCCCTCTAAATATAACGGTTATAAGGCTTACGGTGCTGACGGCTGTCAGATTACACTTGAAGTCGCTGAACAGGTCATCTCTGAAATTAATTCTCTTGATATGTTCAATGATGTCAAGTACTGCGATTTCGATAAGGCTGTTGCTGACGGCATGGTATCTTATATTCCGCAGATTGTCATTGAAAATTATTATCAGAATGTACTTGCACAGGGCATTCACACAAATCTCTGTGCAGAAAGCGGTCTGAAAATCGTTTATACGCCTCTCAACGGTACAGGCAATAAGCCCGTTCGTGAAATTCTGTCCAGAATTGGCATTAAAGATGTCACTGTCGTAAAAGAACAGGAAAATCCAGACGGCCATTTCCCGACATGCCCCTATCCGAATCCCGAAATCCGTGAAGCTCTTGAACTCGGTCTGAAATACTGTGATGAAGTCAAGCCGGATTTACTGCTTGCAACTGACCCTGATGCTGACCGTGTGGGAATTGCTGTTCCGGACGGTGATGATTATGCTCTGTTCTCCGGAAATGAAGTCGGCGCGATGCTTCTCGAATATATTTGCAGTCAGAGAAAAGCCAACGGCACACTGCCCGAAAATCCGATTTGCGTTAAGACTATCGTTACTACCGATTTAGTTAAGGCAATCGCCAAGGAATACGGTGTAGAAGTAATTGAAGTTCTGACCGGATTCAAATTCATCGGTGAACAGATTGGTCTGCTGGAAGAAAAAGGCGAAGAAAACCGCTATGTATTCGGCTATGAAGAAAGCTATGGCTATCTGTCCGGCACTTATGTGCGTGATAAGGATGCTGTTGTTGCTTCCATGCTGATTTGTGAAATGGCTGCTTATTATCGCACACAGGGCATTTCCATGCTTCAGGCTCGTGAAAACATGTATAAGAAATACGGTATTTTCCGTCACTCTCTCCAGAGCTTTGAATTTGACGGCGAATCCGGCATGAACAAGATGAACTCTCTCATGCAGGAACTCCGTGACAACCGTCCGGCAGAAATCGGCGGTCTGAAAGTAGTTTCCGTTTCCGACTACAAGACAAGCGAAACTACCAATGTCGCAACTGGTGAAAAGACAGTCATCACTCTGCCAAAGTCCAATGTTCTGGTATTCGATTTGGAACAGGGTGCAAAGGTTGTTATCCGTCCGTCAGGTACAGAACCGAAAATCAAGAGCTACTACACCGCAAAGGGCACAACTATGGAAGATGCCGTTGCAACAGAAGAAAAGCTTAAGGCGGATTTCAGCAGAATTTTCAAGTAATCTGCTTCTGATTAAAAAAATCATCAGCACACTGCGTGAAAACAGTGTGCTGATTTTTTTATACCAAATAACTGATTTTATCCGGAAATTGCTTTTCTGCATCATAACAGCGGAACAGCTTAGCTAATAACCGAACCAGCATGACATCTATCTGAATATCATTTGTTATTTTCCAGCAATTAGAGCAGTTTTTAAATTCCATCGTTCCGAAATTGAGCATATCTGTAATTCTAGTATCAGAATCCGGAATTTCTTTTTTCAGAATCCTGATAATGCCGTCACAGATTTTCTCATCATTATAATGTTCCGGTCGATTCCAGTCAAACGTGCCGTATGAAAAAATAACAGTTGTTTCATCTTCCTGTTTTTTATATATCCAACCGCCGATTCCCATACACATAGAATAACACCTCAATTTTTATAATAGTTCTTCAAATTCTGCAATGATTTCGGATTGCCAGCCCTGATTTCTGAAAATCTGCCGAATATTTTTGGAAACCTGAATCTGTTCTTCTACAGAAACTTCGGGAACAGTTCTGTAAAAATCTAAAAATGTCTGATAATACAGAAAATCATCCGTGACGGTTTCATCATACTCTTCATTGTAATAGATTTCGGCGTTATAATTGGAAATTTTGTGGCTTCTGGATGATTTATTCTTTGTCGGAAAGTACGTTTTCAGAATCGAAATGATTTCCTCACGGGATGCATTGACCGCAATCCGGAACATGTAATTTCCCTTTCTTCTAATGACTGCATGATACCATGCATGAACAATTTTTTCAAGTTCAGCTGTTTCGATTTCTTCACGGTCGCAAATATCTGGTATGGGGTCATTTATGAAATCATATTCCTGATAATTCTCATCATAATTATAGCCGGAAAGCATATCGACAGCAAGACTTTTATCCTGATTTACATAAATAGCAAAAAATTCTCCGCAGTCTTTAAATTCTTTTTCTTCTCCATTCAGAACCGCTTTGATATGATGTAAAATTTTAGATAACCATTCGGCACGTGAAGCTTCGAGTGTGAAAAATCCATTTACTATCTGTAGGGCTTTTCCATCTTTTTTGGCAATTAACATGAGGGACGGCAAAGGACTTTTATTACGTTTTTTTATTATATATTCATAATTATTCATAGTTTTTTCTCCTCACTGAAAAATCTCCTGCCAGTTTGTGACACTACATAAAAACATGGCCTGCGTGTAGTCTGACGGTTCTGCCACATCCTGAAACTGATTTCCAGTCTGTTCCAGATTCACCACGCAGATTTCACTGTAATGCTGAATCAGAAACGGAATGATACAGTCTCCGAAATCATCTTTATATAATAATAATTTTTTTCCATTATCCAGATTGGTACGAATAATCATTCTCTGACAGGGTTCGCCTAGATAAAAACGATACATATCATCCGTTTCAAGTGCAGATTTGTCATATAAATTGGAACGTTTTTCAATTGTGCCATCCTGATAGCGGACTCTGATGTCAGTAACTTCGCTCCCTTTTTCGTAAGTATAACAATCCAGAACATCCGGCTTGATGCCGTCATACAGTGTTTTCTGATACAAATCCCCTCTGAAATCCGTACTCAGATGCGAAATCACATATTTCTGATATGATACCGGCGCAAAGCCCATTTTCTGAATTGCGGACTGATAGACTTCATATGCGCCGTAGCTTGTCCAGTGAGAATCCGTCCGGTAATAGATATAACTATCTTCCAGTGAACTTAAAATATGATAGGCATCGACACAGCGGATTCCGGTTTTGGTATCAGAATAGATGCTTTTAATCATTTTCTCCTGATTGGCATTGAGTGCATTTGCCGGAAGGGTGCTTTCATAGATTTCCGAAGCTGACGGCACTAATACCAGATACGTCGGAATATGATATTTCTGATAAAAATCGTTGATAATTCCGGCATCTCCGGCTTCTGCCGAAACCTGCTTTTCGACAAGTCTTTCATCCGTGATATAGACACCCTGAATCATTTTTTCACCAATAATTAAATCCGTCTGACTTTTGAGCTGAAACAGCATATCATGAAAGCCGAGATTCTGTTTCAGACAGGTTTCGAGTTTGTCTGTCCATGCGCCGTTCAGAAGTGTCTGCTTATCCGGAACAGGTAATTCAGAAAGATTCAAATTTTTTGCTGTTCCGAAAATAACAGTCAGATAGACTAAAATAATTAAAAGCATTGTCCGGTGTGCCGATTTATATTGTTTTTTGATTTTCTTCATTATACAAGCACCTCACTACAGCCACAGCCAGAGATGTTCGCTCTGACTGCCGTACAGCATCGAAGCAAGACAGAATATCAGCAGAATACTGTGAAATATCGGCATGAAATCCGTCAGTTTCTGACCGAATTTCGAGACTGTTACACGTTCTGCAATATTCCGGAACAAATCCGTTGCAATATAGAAGCCCGTAAGAATCAGTGCAAGATAAGATACCAGAAAATAAATGCCGTTCTGGTCAAGAATGCCGTTCCCGAATCCGAGCATAGCTTTCCAGTATCCGCAAGCCTGATGAAAGCTGTCACTGAAAAACAATACCCACAGAAACTGTGAAACTATTGCTGTATAGACAACACCTGCAATATATTTCTGCCGGATGATTTTTTCAAGAAATAATTTTTCATTCAGCAGGAACAAGCCAATCAGCAGACCCCACAGAATAAACTGCGGTTTCATGCCGTACCATGCGCCGATTAATATCCACATCAGGACAAATCCGGTATGACATATCCATTTTTTAGAATAATTCCGGAATAATAATCTTCTGAAATTTGTCTCGAACCACATTACAAGCGTAATATTCCAGCTTTTCATGAAAGCTGTCATACTGGATGTAAAGAACGGATGACTGAAATTTCTCGGCAGTTCATAGCCGAAACATTTTCCCAGACCTTTTGCCATTTCGGAATAGCCCAGCAGTTCAAAATACAGGTACATTGAGAAGATAATAGTTGTCAGCCATGCTGTAAGCATACTCATATTTTCGGAAGAAATCTGCTGTAATTCCCGGAAAATATAACCGAATGTATCCGCCAGAACGACCTTTTCGGCAAGTCCGCGGATAAACAGGCTCAGACCGTCACTCAAAGAGACAATATTCAAATGCTTATGCCGGTTCTGTTCTGCAAATTCCGCATAGCTGAACAGCCCTCCGGCGAACAGCACCGGAAAAAATAACAGATACGCTCCCAGCATGAAAAAATTCCCCTCTGCCGAATGATGCTTTCTGTAAACGCCTGCCAGATAGCCTAATCCCTGAAGTGTATAAATCGCAATCCCGAACGGAAAAAACTGATTCTCCTGTGCTGTATTCCGGATATAAGACATGGCTGTAATCTGCACTGTCACAGAAAAACACAGAATTACTGTAGAAATAATTCTGTTCTTCCGGCATTTTTCCAATAATAGCCCCGTGCCGTAATCATAGCACAGAAATGCTGACGGATATAAAATTCTTAGCGGACTCCCCCAGCTATATAATATAAAACTGCCTGCCAAAAGAAATATCTTTCTTGCCCTGTCAGGAAGCAGATAATATATCAGCAGAAATATTGGCAGGACAGCAATCACAAACGTCAATGATGCTAACTGCATGAAGTATCATCTTCTTTCGGAGATTCTGTTTTCTGTAGAAATTCTTCTCTTGACATCATAGAATTAAGCACTTCCAGAAATGCCGAAGCAGACAGATTCGTCGGAAGTCCTAATTCTTTCTGGAAAGCTCTGCGACGTTCGGCACTGTTCGGAATTCCGCTGAATCCGGCTAGATATAAATCTGTTTTGGTAATCGGTTCAGAAAGAGGTTTTTCTTCGGTAAGGACTCCGGCTTTCCGAAACGCTTCCCGAAGAATTTCGGCATCCATGCCCTCGACACCGAGTTTTCCCTCTGCGGACGGCTTGACTTTCCGCCGTTCCTTTCCGAACACATCCGGAATGTAGATATTTTTAATTTCTCCGTCCGGCACAGCACCCCTGATATAGTTTCTTATCTGAAAACCTGCCCTGTCGGAATCGGTCAGAATCAGGATTCCGGTTGTTTTCGCATAGTACCGGATTAATTCTAATAATTCCTGATTTTTATAAATTCCGAAACCGTTTGTCTGAATAATCACGGCTTTCACCAGTGAGGATAATTTTATTTTATCATATTTGCCCTCTACAATAATCGCCTGTTTGATTTGAAGCATTTTTTTCTCCTCTCTCACGCGTATTTTATTCGTAATAGCTGATGATTTCTGCATAATACTTTTCTTTCTGCTGTTCAAACTTGATGACAAACCGGAATCTTTGTTCCAGTCTGTCTTCACTGTCAGGCCATGGCGCACACTTATACTGTACAGGAGCAGTCTGCACGTTTTCGGGAGCAATGCAAATTTCCCCGAAATAATGCTGTTCCATAAATTTGCGATAATCTTCCGTATAGAACGAAAACTGGTCTTTTGTATCCTGTGCCACAGCAACATGCCAGTAACGTATTGGCTCGGCATTACTTAAATCAATATGATACTCTTTTTCGAGTTCAGCAATGCGATGTGGCGTGAAACTCGTTTCGTTTACGGGTATCATGATTTTCCGGAAACCATACAGCATCAGCCCCAGAATTGCTATCATGATGATAATCGCTGTCAGACAGCCTTTTCTTTTTTTCTGCGCTGAAAGTTCCTCCTGATATTCTTCTTCATTCAGCATACTATCACTTCTCCTGTAAAAACGTCATACAGAATAATTCCTCGAATTCGCCCTTTATGCTGTTGATTTCTATTGCTTTCTGTCTGAGAATCTCATATTCTTTCTGCGGAAACGGAAACCAGTTATTTTCATAGACTTTTCTGCCGTTTCCGAGTTCATAAAGTGAAAATTCTGTTACAAGATAATCCAGCAAATCGCTGACAGGAATCTTTTCTTCACTGATAAGCTCTTTAAATTCGATTCCTGAAGAAGTTTCATTTTCTTTCGGGAGTTTAAAAGAATCCACAGAAAGACCATAATGCTGAAATATCATCTTCTGATTTTCTTTCGAAATCTGTAACACTGTCGCGCCCGGTTCATGCATACACCAGACCCATTCTCTGACAGATTTCTGATTCAGAATTCTGATTATCTTTTCCAGAAATTTCTGTAAGAAATCATAATCCCGAAAATCCGAACAGGATACATGCATCTTTCCGATTTTCAATGTCAGCCATCCGTAAGCGATTTCTTCTATGATGATGATTTTATACATTGTATTTTCTCCTTTGCTTTCCGCATCAGATTCAGTAATTCTGCCGGTGTTTCGCATTCATAGACAGCAAGCGGATGTTCCCAGTCATATCCCGAAATCACATAGATTTTGAATCTGTCCTGATACCAGCCCACATCCAGCAGAATTCTGCCCGGATATTCCGCCTGAAACATATCTTCTTTCAGAACAGTATCAGCATATTTTACAATTCCGCCGGAGCTGTCGAACCCATTCCAGAAGTTTTTATACATCATATTAACTGTTCCGTCATCATTCAGAATGCTGAGTGTTTTCAATATCTGGATTACTTTTTCCGGAAAGTCTTTCTGTTCGATATTAGTTTCCTGCCACCAATCCGGAAAACATGCCAATGCCATTTTCCACAGCACGCGCCCCAGCACAATTTTTTCATTCTGAAACCATTCCAAATTTTTCTCTGTGTTAAATCCTACATACTTTGCTTTTCTGTTTCTGGAAATTCCTGCATAATAAAAAGGCTTCTCCAGTTCCACAACGACCCAGTTTTCATAAGTCAGAACAATTCTCATAATTTTTGTTCCTCCATATACTTAGGATAATTTGTAATCTGCGCCGGTTTTCCGAAATATAATTTTTCAATCGGCGGAAAATCAGCATTTCCGGTGCGCTGAAAACTGATTTCTTTCAGTTGATGATAACGAGAAACAAATTCGCTGATTTCTTCCGGAGTCCAGCCATATTCCAGCATTTTTTCTTTGTATTCTGTTTCGGTCAAGCTTTTACCTCCTGAGCATTTCAATGACAGTTTTTTCAAAAAGGACACGCTCGTCAACTGTTCCGGTATGCATTTTCTTTTCGGCATCACAAAGAAGATTCAGACATTGTGCGATATGTTCGGATGTTTCGCCCATGCTGTCCCGAAATGAACGCTCTACCGCAAAACTGAATTTATATCCGAAATCGCTCATAACATCCTGTACGGTTCTGCCGTCTTTTCTCGCAGAAGATGCCCTCTGTATATCAATCAGACAGCCCGAAACCACTGCCATCAGATAGGGCATTTCGATTCTTAAAGCAAGCAGTTCTTCCACGGCTTTCATAGCATCCGAGGTGCGTCTTTTCAGAACTGCTGATGTGAGTGCATAAACAGTCGTTTCAAGCTGAGGTATTACCATCTCTTGAATTAACTGTTCTGTGATAATTCCGCCGTTCACGAATGAACAGAGCTTATCAAGCTCATTCTGAATCATAAGGGTCTGACAGTTACACTGCATTGCTAATGCCATCGCCGCAGGACGTTCGATAGTACAGCCTTGTTTTTTGGCTTTCGAGATGATTTCCGTCGCTATCTGGGAAACAGGTTTCGGCTCGCAGATGCAGACTGTTCCCGCTTTGGTGATATAATCAATAATTTTTTTATTTTTATCAGTTGGCTTTTTATTCTTGCCTGTCTTTCCGCCGTAGATATCGAAACCAGTGACATCAAACATCAGAATTGTCTGTCCGGAAATTTGTTTCAGAATTTCGAGCAGAGCTTTCCTGTCATTTTCTTTGAGAGAATCTGCATTGCAGTCATGAATATGAATGCAGTTATAATCCGCAAACATGGGACAGAGTTCAGCCTCATCTGCAAGCTGATTCAAATCGAGATTCTGACCATCCAGACGGATGATATTTTCCGCACCGCCGACCGCTTTTATGATTTTCTTCACACAGTTTTCGACAGCGAGAATATCGCTTCCGTAGAAATAATACAGATTCGATAACTCTCCGGATTTGATTTGATTCTGCAAGTTTTTTTCGTCAATCAGTGCCATATAATCTCCTTACCCGGCATCTGCCGTTTTCTGAAATGGTAACTTCCAGATTATTTTCATCCAGATAAGTATGAGAATCCGGAAGATAAAATTCATTCTTATCGAGTATCAGCAGGAAACCGCATTCCGGCTGAACGTTTTTGCTTTTGCCGTAGATTGTCAGAATATCGGGCATTTCTGAAATTTCAGACTTATCATTTTTACAGATAAAAATTTTCTCTGCATATTCGATTCTGATTTGTTTCTGAGAAATTTCTATCTTTGCACCGTGGAATAACAATTCTTTCTGTCCGGCGGAATAAGTTTTACAATCCGGAAAAGACAGCATGTTGAAATCTGTTTCTTTCATAAGCCAAAGTTCTTCCGGAAGCAGAAAAGCAAGATATTCTCTGTATCTTCTGACAGCTTTTTCCTTCGGGTTGCATAAATACAGGCTTTCCAGACGGGAAACGCCTGTACTTTCGAGATAGACTTCTGCATAATCGGGAGCATAATAATTTCCGGTCATATCGAACAAAACCGCATCCGCACCATGCCGGACGGCTAACAGACATTGATTTTCTTGACCGAGTACGGCAATTTTCAAATCATCCGCCTGTGAAAGCCATTCCAGATTGACAGAAATTCCGGTTACTGTCACAGCAATCACAACGGAAAGTGCAGTCAGCTTTTTGTTTCTGAACAGCAGATGACAGCATACCGCCAGAAGCATTCCGGCATAAACAAGAAATAAGAGAATTTCACTGTCTGTCGAAGCATGTGTCCATGACATTCCGGCAAAAAAATCAGAAATTTCAAGAATTACGCTGTTAAGTTTATCTGCAATATGCAGAAAGCATTCTGCAATCATGCTGTCACAGCCGAAACCTATCGCAAACACTCCCATCAGGATAGAAAGCAGACAGACCGGAGTCAGAAAAATATTGGTTATCGGCGAAATCAGGGAAATTTCTCTGAAATATATCACACTCACCGGAAGGATTATTACAAATGTCCATGTGAAGGCTGTCAAATCTTTCAGAAGCAAATGATAAAATTCTGCATCCGGAAAGTCTTTTGTCATATACTGTGCGACAACACCGATTCCGAATGCGCCCGCACACGACAGCCAGAATGCTGTGCTGTGTATCACAAACGGATTTTCGATACCCAGAATCAGCATTGCAACCGACAGCGAATTAAACGCATCCGCCTGCCTGAAACATAATTTTGCACTCTGTGAAATCAGAATCATAATGCAGGCTCTCTTAACGGAAACCGTTCCGCCGGCGCATATCACGAACAAACCGCAAAGAACCGCCGATAGTATAAATTTCGATTTCCTTCCGGCTCTGCACTTTTCAAGAATCCAGTTCGCACACATTGCCAGAAAATCAAGATGCAGTCCGGAAACTGCCAATACATGCCCGATTCCCGTCCGGTAGAGGGAAGTTTTTACACTATGCCTTAATTCGGTCTTGTCTCCGAACAGCATTCCGGTCAGCATGGAGGCGGTATCTTCCGGCATATGCGATTGAATCCGCTCTGTCATGCGGGTTCTCCAGTTATAGATAATACTGAACAGCGTCTTCTTCTCCAACGGCTGAACTTCGAGAATTTCTTTTTCTGTATACAAATCAAAGCATAAAAATACATTCTTCGCCCGTGAATAGCTTTCATCATCAAACAGATAATCGGATTCTATGCGCTCTGGTCTGCCGGAAATTGTCAGTATATCGCCATAACTGAAACTGTCATCATCTATGAACAATTCGATATTCGCCGGAGTATCGCCTCTGCCGATTGTACCTTTCAGGAGATAATCTGCATTTCCGCTCGGATAGGCTGTTTTTTGCATCACCTGTCCGGTGAAAATGATTTCCAGCCCGGCGAAATCCTTCTGTTTCTGCGCAGTGATGCTGTCATGATGCCAATAATAACAGCACGCTATCAGACATGACAGCGTGCTGAGTACGACATATTTCCAGACAGACCGGCGGTACAGAATCACTCCGAACGCCGTCAGAAGAATCACACTCCATGACAGTATATCCAGTCTTGATGCTATCAGCAAGCCCATGACATAGGGCAGTCCGATATATAAAGCCGGTCTTTTCATATTCAGTCTTTAAAGAATAACGGCAGTTTTTCCAGATAGATAATATCTGTTCTGTCAGCGGCATCTCCTTCGGCGAGAACAGCGACTTTTCCGGCAACTGTGCCCCCGGCCTTTTCTGCCAGATATTCCAGTGCTTTGAGAGATTCGCCCGTACTGATGACATCATCCACGACGAGAACCTTTTTATTTCTGAGCAGTTCTGCCTTTTCGCCGTCGATATGCAGAATCTGTTCATTTGCCGTTGTGATAGACTTCACATTGACAGAAACAACATCCTGCATGTAAAGCTTGACGGATTTTCGGGCGACGACATAAGTTTTACCGCTCTGACGTGCCATTTCGTAAGCCAGCGGAATGCCTTTGCATTCGGCAGTCAGAATCACATCAAATTCCGGTGCTTTTGCGAGAAGCTGTTCTGCACTCCTGACAGTAACTTCGACATCAGAGAACATGATAAATGCAGCAATATCAAGTTTATCACTGACAGCGCATTTTTTTAATTTTCTGTCAAGTCCTGCGATTTTCATTTCATAATATTCAGCCATTGAGAAATCTCCTTATCTTAGCCGAGAGACTGTTCGCCCCAGCCCATTTTCTTTCCTGCCACCAGATGAAAATGCAGATGCATGACACTCTGGCCGGCATCTTCACCGCAGTTGTTGATAACACGATAGCTGTCAAGATTTTCCTGTTCGGAAACTTTAGCGATGGCTTCAAAAATCTTAGCAACATACTGGGAATTATCCGCCGTGATTTTCTTTGCACAGCAGATATGCGTCTTGGGTACGAACAAGTAATGTGTGGGTGCAATCGGGCTGATGTCCTTGAATGCGAATACAAATTCATCTTCGTACACCTTGGCAGAGGGGATTTCCCCTGCGATAATCTTACAGAACAAGCAATCTTTATCCATGATAAGACCCTCCTTGATAATATAAAATTTATTCTTCTTCCAAATCCAGAATCATTTCATCAAATGCGTTGAAAGAATCCGCAGTTCTGAAATTTTCGGGATTTGTCTGAAATTCATCCAGAAATTCATGACAGATATAATAAATGCCATGATTCTTTCTATGAAAATAATAGCTGTCTCCGGCTTCGTCCGCACAGAACGGAATGTAATCCATAGGAATCAGCTTGTCTTGTTTCTGCCATTTGAGAAGCTTTTTCACAGTCAGAAGTTCGTCTTCTTCCCCGATAAGCGGATAGACTTCTGCCAGCAGACAGGCATCTTCCGAAACACCGCATTCATCCAGCAGTCCGCCGTTCTGTTGCAGATACAGCTTTCTTAATTTCTTGGGAAGCCGGAACTGATATTTTTCTTCCACAGCCTGAATTTCCGCTTCGGGAAGCGGTTTCTGACCGTCATATTCCAGATAGGTGAGCAAAGCCATGATAAAAGTCTCCGTTTCTAGTATAGCAAATTTTCTGACAAAAGTCAATCATCTGCGGGAAATTTTAAATCTTGGGTCTGAGTGAAATTTTCGGCTTACGGATGAGTGTTTCAAACTGTTTCAGATTTCTGGACAGAGAAGCCACGGGAAGTCCGACTACATTGAAATAGTCGCCCTCGATACCGCGCACCAGAAGCGAACCTTTTCCTTGAATGCCGTAAGCTCCGGCTTTATCGAACGGCTCGCCGGTATCCAGATAAGCATTAATTTCGGCATCTGAGAGCGTATAGAATTCGACTTTTGTTTCCGTGGTAAACACTGTTGTCTGTGTATTGTAATACAGGGAAACGCCTGTCATGACGGAATGCACTTCGCCGGAAAGTTTGCGGAGCATTCTGAAAGCATCCTCACGGTCTTTGGGCTTGCCCATGATTTCATCATCCAGAATCACAACAGTATCACAGCCGATAACAATTGCATCCGGAAACAGTTTGGCACAGGATTTGGCTTTCAAATCGGCCAGAAATGCGGATGCCATCTCGACGGGCATTCCTGCCGGAAGTGTTTCATCCGCGTTAACCGGACAGATTTCAAAATTCTCTGTGACGAGCTTTAAAAGTTCCTGCCGTCTGGGCGAACCGGAAGCCAGAATAATTCTGCTCATTTTTTCAGCACATCCTTCGGGTCATAATTGGGAGTCAGCACCAGATTTTCATTTTCGGCGACTTCGATTCTGTATTGTTCCTGCCATTCTTCGGGCGTAAAATCCTCTACTGAGACAGAAACATGTGTGGGATTGCACCCGATAGCTTCAGTCAGTGCGGAAGCCAGCTTTTCAGCAGCAATTTTTTTCTGTTCTTCGGTTCTGCCTTTCAGCATTTTAATTGTAATATGCGGCATAATAAAATACCCCTTTCTGATAATAACTCTTACTCTTTAATCATAGCATATTTTGCAGAAAAAAGCAAGTATAAATTCAAAAGCATTAAATTTTATTGTAAGATAGTATTTTTTTCACTTTTTCAGCAGAATATGACAATTTTCTTCTTTTTTTATTGATGAAACTGCCATTTTTTTCAAAAAGGGCTTGCATTTTTATCCAGAATATGTTATACTGAATTTAAATATTATCTTATAAAGGAGGAGGCATCTGTCATGAAGCTTGTTGTTCAGCGTGTGACTGAAGGTTCTGTTTCTGTAGACGGAAATGTTGTCGGAAAAATTGGGCTTGGCTATGTTGTGTTTCTTGGTGTCGGCGAACAGGACACAGAAGAAACTGCCCGGAAATTAGCCGATAAATTACTCAAAATCCGCATTTTTGCAGATGCGGACGGAAAAACCAATCTTTCTGTCAGAGACGTTGACGGCGGAATTCTTGTCATTTCCCAATTCACACTCTATGCAGACTGCCGGAAAAACCGCCCCAGCTTCTGCCATGCCGGAAATCCGGAACTTGCTGAACATCTCTATGAAGTCTTTCTTTCACAGCTCCGGTCACAGATTTCATCTGTACAGAACGGAATTTTTGGTGCAGATATGAAAGTCAGCTTATGCAATGATGGTCCTTTTACAGTGTTACTGGAAGCCTGACGCACTTTCAGAATCTAATCAAAGGGGGAATTTCTATGAAAATGGAACAGTATCAGAATATTGTCGTGATTAATATCACAAACGGCAAATATACCAATTACTGGGTTTATCATGCTGATGCTGTCAATCCGGAAAAAGAATACGGCGCGGATTCACTGCCGATATATCTTTCTGCCCTCAGGCAGACAATCACCAATCCGGAAGTCCATAAACGAGGAAACGGCGAAGACCAGCATTTGTATTATATTCCTATGGGAAATACTGTTGATTTGCAGAAAGCGAAAAAAATTGCCTTTTCTAAATTTTCCAAATGGAAGCAGTCATGGGAATCCATGCCGGAATATGTTGCTAAATTCATTTTCCGGAAAAAACAGGACATTCCGGAAAAGGTAGAATTATTCCGGAAAAAAAGCGACTACGACGCAAAAAGTGCTTACCTGAAAGCCTATCATCATTCTGTCTTTCGTCCGGCATATCAGGTCGGCAGTCATCAGTTTATTGTCTACTGGCACGGAAACAGCATACAGCAGATTAACGAAGAAGTCAATGCGCTTGTATTCGACAGATGGAAAAACCCGAAGCTTTCCAACTGGCTCTGATTTTCTTTGCATAATCCGGACAAAACCTCCCATACTTTCAGCAGAAATGCTGAAACGGGAGGTTTTGTCATGCATCATCATAAAACAAACATCTGTCAGCGGATTCTCTTTGTCAGTACAGGGCTGGTTCTGTTCTGCGGTATCCTGACGGCAAATCTTGCATTTCGCATGAAAGATGCAGAATATCTGGAAACTGCCCTGCACCAGAGTCAGCTCACCATTACAGCCGGAACTGCCGAAGGCGGTATCTATGACCGGAATTTTCAGCCCCTTGTCAATCAGCAAATAAAATATTATGCTGTTGTGAATCCCTCGCCGGAAGTCCTTCCGGAATTATTCTCCCATACAGAAGAAATCACCCCTGTTCTGAATGCGCTCCGCAATGGAAAACCTTTTTCCTGTGAAGTCGATACCTGTGAATTCTCCTGTCCCGAAATTCACGTTCTGGAAGTACCGGAACGCTATTCTGAAAATCCGCCTGCACAGCATCTTCTGGGCTATACGCTGGAACATACCGGCATCACCGGACTGGAAGCTGATTATGATTCCCTTTTACGGAAACAGGAAGATTCGGCAAGCGTTTCTTATACCATAGATGCGCTTGGAAACATTCTGCCCGGTGCAGATGTGCAGATGTCTCCTCTCACATACCGGAACAGCGGTATTGTCACCACGCTGGACAGCCGGATTCAGGCAGTCTGCGAAGAACAGGAAATTGAAAAGGGTGCTGTTGTCGTCATGGACGTGAAAAGCGGAGATATTCTTGCTATGGCAAGTTTCCCGGATTACACTCCCGATAAGCTCGGCGAAGCCCTCGGCAATCCGGACAGTCCTTTGATTAACCGCTGTCTGTATGCCTATAATGTCGGCTCTATCTTCAAGCTGATGACCTGCGCCACGGCTTACGCACAGGGCTTGCAGGATTACCGTGCAAACTGCATTGGCAGTTTTGAAATTAAAAATCAGATATTCCGGTGTCATAAATTATCCGGTCACGGTCTTCTGGATATGAAACATGCTATGATAAATTCCTGCAACAGCTATTTCATTCAGTTAAGCCAACTGCTCCAGCCTGCCCTGATGCGCGAAACTGCTCAGAATTTTGGCTTTGGCACACAGATTCCGCTGACGCACAGCATTATTTCGGCAGGTGGAACACTCCCCGGCATGAAAGATTTGAATTATCCTGCGGAAATGGCAAATTTTTGTTTTGGTCAGGGACTTCTGACGGCTACGCCCTTACAGGTCACGCAGATGACATGCGGAATCGCGAACGACGGAAAAATGCCGATAGCACGTCTCATCCGGGGCATTACAAAAGACGGAAGCACACTCGCCGAAACAGAAAATGCTCCCGTTTATGCAAGAGCACTGAAACGCGATGCTTCTTATTATCTTCAAAACATGATGATTGCTTCTGTCAATGAAAATGCATCTTCCAACGCGATTCCGGAAACGGTATTTGCCGCCGGAAAGACTTCCACCGCTCAGACAGGCCGATTCGACGAAAACGGAAACGAATACTGTCACGCTTGGATTACCGGCTATTTCCCGATTGATGACCCTCAATATGCTGTTACCGTCCTGATAGAAGACGGAGGCTACGGCAATACCGCCGCAGCCCCTGTTTTTAAAGATATTGCAGATAAAATTAACGCTCTGCATCAATGACAGGCAATCAGCACAAACACCGCAGAAACAAGAATCTGAATCAGCGTGAATCTTGTGACAACCTGTGTATCACTCCAGCTTTTATTTTTTCTGGCATGGTCATGAATCGGCGTTCTGAGATTCTTCATGAATGTCTTGGATTTCGTCACTCTTAAAACTGTCAGTTTCACAAGGCCAAGTCCGCCGTCGATAATCAGCATCAGTGCGCACGGAATAAACAAAAACGGTGCATGTGACAGCATAAATGCCAGTGCGATAATCAGTCCGATAGCTCTTGAGCCTGCATCTCCCATCAGAATCCGGCTCGGCGAACAGTTAAACCAGAGATAAGCAATCAGCATGAAAATTGTCATCCAGACAAAAATCTTTTCCGGAATGACAAATTCTGTACAGCCGTACTTGATTCCGGAAAGTCCGGCATAGGCAACACTGCCAATCAGAAGAAAGGCACTTGCCAGCGTTACAATTGACATGCTCGCACAGAGTCCGTCAACACCATCTGCACAGTTGGTGACGTTAATGCTCGCCCATATCAGAACCGTCCCCAGAATGATATATATCACTGCCGGAATGGTGAAACTGATTCCCAGCACAGGAAGTGTCACATCTCCGCCGTTGAAAATGTAAAATGTTGCAGAAACCCCTATGGAAACTATTAAATCAATCAGACCCTTTTTCAGTTCGCCCCACGGCACTTTGGCGGCATCATCCAGAAAACCGCTCATCATTTCAAGAAATATCGCAATAATATAAATCACATATTCCACGCTTAGGGGTACACACAGCACACAGGCGACTATCAGAGCGATAATCAGAATAATCCCTGCACCTCTCGCCTTTCCCTTCGACAACGCACCGTTTACGGCGAATTCCCTGCCGTGGTCTTTCGGCAGATATTTCATAAAGCCTAAGATTCCACCGAATGTCAGAACAAAACTTATCACTGCGGAAATCAGCAACTGTAATTTTTCATCTGTAATATTAAGTAACGTAAAAATCATAAATCCATATCTCCTTATTCTGTATTATACCCCCTGCTGTGCCGCATAAATAAGAATTCCGGCAGCATCATAGGCATTGACAGCATCATCCTGGTTATAATCCGCACGAAGAAGCCATTCTTCATCCGGAAGCTGAGGTTCTTCTCCCGAACCGACTGCCGCCGCATATATCAGCACTGCGGAAGCATCCGCCGCATTGACAGTGCCGTTATTATCAGCATCTCCGTAAAGAAATTCCTTCTGTCCGAAATCAATTTCATAAACAGTATCCAGCATTCCGGCCTGAGAAACAGATAATGTAATCTTTCCGGTTTCATCCGGCTGTATCTGTTTAAGCTTTCCGGATACAAGCCATTCTCCGCCGGATATGACTTCTCCGGTAGAAATCGGCTGAACAGCAAAGCTTTCTCCATCTGCCAGCGGACTGAGCTGTACATAATATTTCTGTTCGTCGATTTTTTCAAATGCGAGATATTCTTTTTCTTTCTGATTCCGGACAGCAAGCAGACTGGAAATCTGTGCTTCCTGTATGGTATAGGATTTTTCGCAGACTGTCTGATTTTCGCCGTTCAGAACCGCATAGGCAGAAATTTTGATTTCCTGTTCCGGCATGACAAGCGGTTCGGTATACGGAAGATATTCGGCATCATTTATGCTGTAATAAATTTCACTGCTTCCCGGACTGGAGAGTGTAATTTCTGTTCCGGACGGCAGAGCCTCTGCATCTTCTGAGAAAATCACTGTTCCGGCATTTTTGGTAAGTCCTTTCAGACAGATATTTCCCAGCACGGTACTGGATGAAAATTCCGAACCGTCAGAGGCTGTATAATTATCCTCGATAGGCGATTCGTCATAGATATCATACCATGTACGGCCGTTAGAACTGTAATAGCTTTCGCCCTGACTGAAATCCTGCCGGAGCATTTCTTCAGTCAGTTTGCTTTTTTCTGTGGAAATCAGTTGATTATCTTTCCGGACGTTGACTTCCGTATAAGCTTCACAGGGGATATGCTGTCCGACATTTCCGGAAAGCTTGGCCACAATTGAAAATTTATCCCCCTCCTGAAGAAAAATCGGTTCTGTCAAATCTACTGTATGATAGCCGGAATTTTCAAGTGTTCCTGTTGTTACAGCAGAAATTTTTCCGGAAGCCGGATTACTGCTTCTGGTCGGATTGGTATAAATCCAGATATTATAACTTTCTTCCGGCATAGCTGTGCAGAGCATGACAGAGGTCAGATAAGTATCTTTTTCGGCAGTAAATACATTTGCGATATAGGCCGAAGTATCCGAAGCCGTGACAGAAAATGCTGTCCAGAATCCGTAATCATCATGCTGATATATCTTATCATGTTTTTCAAACGGCTCTGCATTCAGATAGTAGAATTCCAACATAGTCGGGTCATAGTAAGAAATCCAGAAATAGCCATTATCGCCCCAGTCCTTTCCCCAGCTGTTTTTTATCAGCCATGCACCGTCTTTTCCGGGAGACTGACTGAAATTATCTGCTGAAAAATTATCATCCCATCCTACAATTGAAACTGCATGATACGTACCGCCTGTCTTATCGCCTGTGCTGTTATAATAGGCATAATTCCTGCTGTTATAATACTGATTTTTATTATAATAGCTCATTGACAGTGCATTTCCGTTCCGGACTGCCTGCTTGACGGCTTCCAACTGGGCAGAAAAATTTTCATCTGTAATATCATAATTAAAATACTCCGTATCTGAAACATGATATTCTGTCTTTTCTCTGATTTCGTCCCATTCCGCATCCGGATTCAGCACACTTCTATCATCAAACGGAAAGGCTTCTTCTGAAACAGGCCCTGTCCAGCTTGTCAGCATGGGGAGCATCATATAATAATTCCCGCCCTGCTGAAAAACATCATCCATATCGGTATTCAGCGCAAGCGGAAAGCCGAATTTCGGCGAATAGGCATAATAGGCGAGATACCATTCAGACAAATCAATATCAGGATTCCGGGAAATCAGCTTGTTTTCCAGAGAATGCATTGCAGAAAATGTCCAGCACATGCCATAATTTTTTTGATTCTTGATACTGGATACCAGTCCTTGTGAGCGCAAATCAAACGAAGCCGGAAGCGTTTCTGTTACTTCTGCGGAGAGAGATTCATCTGCCGCCATGAGAATTCCGAACGAAGCAGAATTTTCAAACTGCTCGTAACTTTCAAAACGTCCTGTGCGAAGTCCGGATATTTCTGCATCAGCGGAAATATTCTGCATTCCGGACAAAAACAGCAGACTGCTCCACAGCCAAGCAGCAAACCGATATTTTTTCACATACTATCCCCCTGTCAAATTACCTGAAAGGCCTGTTCTGTCATATGACATGCCTGTACAAAGCAGAAATCCTGCTGGAGTTGTTCCGCACATGCCTGTGCTGTTTCCAGATTTCTGAAAATACCAAACACTGCCGCACCGCTTCCGGTCATGACAGCGCATTGCGCACCGTGTTTCAAAAGTGCTTTTTCTGCTCTGGAAACGTCCTGACATTCTGTAACGGCTTCAAACAGATTTGCGCAGTTTTGGCATAACAGCTCTATATCCTGATTTTCCACCGCTTTCAGCACAGCATCTGTATCGGGATGTACGGGATGTTCCAGCGCATCAATCGCCCTGTAAGCCGCCGGTGTGGAAATTCCCTCTGTTCCTTTGAGAATTACAAGGGGAATCTCCGACAGTGGTTTCAATGAAGTGAGTTCTTCTCCGATACCCTGTGCTCTTGCTGTTCCGCCGAGCAGAAGAAACGGCACATCTGCACCGAGTTTCACGCCGATTTCTCTTAATTCCGGATTGGAATAATTTTTTTCTGTCAGGAGATTCAGTCCATACAGCACCCCGGCAGCATCCGCACTTCCGCCACCCATGCCTGCGCCGGATGGAATGTGCTTTTCCAGCCTGATACTGACGTTTGCCTGCATTCCGGCAGATTGCAGAAATGCTTCAGCAGCCCTGTATGCCAGATTACTTTCATCACAGGGAACAGCCGAATTATCACATTTCAGAGAAATTCCCTCACCGTCCGTGAGTGCTATCTCTAATCTATCATATACAGAAACTGTCTGAAAAATGCTGTCCAGTGTATGATAATTATCCGGACGCTTTCCGGTGACATCCAGTGACAAATTGATTTTTGCTGCACAAAGCAGACTGATTTTCTTATTCATGTACTCCACCATGTTTTTCTAAGAATTTTGTAATTCTGCTGACAGCTTCCATCAGATGGCGCAGGGAATACGCATACGAAACACGGACAAAGCCTTCACCGCTTTCACCAAACGCATTGCCCGGCACAACAGCGACTCTTTCTTCTTCGAGAAGCGTTTCGCAGAATTCCTCGCTCGACATGCCTGTACACTGAATGCTTGGAAATACATAGAATGCGCCTTCCGGTGAAAAGCATGTCATACCGATTCTGTTGAAAGCTTCTACCAGATATCTCCGGCGGATATTGTATTCTTTCACCATGCGTTCGACATCATGTTCACATTCTTTCAGGGCGACAATAGCCGCATACTGGCTGACAGTTGGTGAGCTCATGATGATATACTGATGAATCTTGACAAGCTGTTTTGCAACGGGTTCAGGTGCGCAGAGATAGCCTAATCTCCATCCGGTCATGGCAAATGCCTTGGAAAAGCCATTGACAAGAATTGTTCTTTCCTGCATTCCCTCCAGTTCCGTAATGGAACAATGTTTTCTGCCGTAAGTCATTTCGGAATAGATTTCGTCAGATAACACCATAATATTAGTTTCACGGAGAACTTCTGCGATTTCTTCCAAATCCTCACGGGTCATGATTGCGCCTGTCGGATTGTTTGGGAACGGCAGAACCAAAAGCTTTGTCTTATCCGTGATTTTTTCACGAAGTTCATGTGCCTTGAGCTTGAATTTATTTTCTTCTTTGGTTGCAATCGGCACGGGCACACCGCCGGCCATCTGCACAATCGGTGCATAGCAGACAAAGCAGGGTTCTACTATCAGAACTTCATCACCGGGATTCACTACCCCTCTGATAGCAATATCAATTGCTTCTGAACCGCCGACAGTAATCACAATTTCGTGTTCGGAATCATACTTGACATGAATTTTCTTTTCGAGATAATCAGCGACTTCTGCGCGAAGCTGAGAAAGTCCGGCATTGGCAGTATAAACGATTTTTCTTTTTTCCAGAACGTCGATAGCTTCTTTCCGGATGCTCCACGGTGTTGAGAAATCCGGTTCGCCGACTCCTAAGCTGATAACATCATCCATTGTGGCAGCCAAATCGAAAAATCTCCGGATGCCGGAAGGCTTCATCTGCTGGACGACATTTGACAGGATATTTTCATAATTCACGGACAAATCATGCTCCTTTCGTCATAATCTTCTTCTTCGATAAGAATTCCTTTTTCCTTGTAGCGTTTCAGAACGAAATGTGTCGCTGTAGCAAGTACGCCTTCCATTGCAGAAAGTCTCTGAGAAACGAACATTGCCACTTCTTTCAGGCTTTCGCCCTTGACAGTCAGTGCCAAATCATACATCCCGGACATAAGCGAAACAGTTTCGACTTCATCATACATCATGATAGTTTTGGCGATATCATCAAAACCGCAGTCACGCTTAGGTGTTACTCTTAACTCAATTAAGGCTTCGACTTCGGTATTTTTAGCGAGTTCTTCGTTAATGATAGCAGTATATCCGCGAATCACGCCTTTTGCTTCGAGTGTGCGGATTTCTTCCGCGATTTCCTGTTCTGTCTTGCCGAGCATATCCGCCAGCTGTGCGTTGGTGAGTCTGGCATTGGTTTTCAGTAAATGCAGTAATTCATTCATAATCAGAATCCTCCTGTATTATAGATTGATAAAATACGGCTCATGCCGTAAGAAATAACATATTCTGTCAAATCCGCATGATTTGGCGAGTTCTGTTCCCTGTGCGATTCCGCCTCCTAAGTCTTCCGGCTTGTGCGCATCCGAACCGAGTGTCAGAATTGTTCCGCCTAAATCGCGATATAATTTCAGCAAATCCGCATCCGGAAAAGGCTTTCCGTACTTCTGACGATAGCCTGATGTATTCAGTTCAATGCCCTTATGATTTGCTATCACGGATTTGAAGCATTCTGCAAGCATATCCCTGTATTTGTGCATATTGATTTCAATTCCGGCATCCCCGGCGATATATCTCAGCGGATAGGTGACATGCCCCAGCACATCAAAGCAGTTTTTCCGGCTGATTTCCAGCAGAACGGAAAAATATTCCTGTAACAGAATATCAGTATCTTCCTGCTGATAGTCCAGAAAATAAAAATCCAGTTTTTCCGGAAGTTCATGCAGAGAAGCTATTACAAAATCAAGCCTTTTATCCTGATACAGACTTTCTGCAAGGCCGAAATCAGCGTCCGGTTCTCCGAGTTCAATACCGCTGATAAAATTAATTTTGTCATGCAGAAGTGATTTTGCAAGCTGATTTTGATGCATGGACTGTTCCCACCGTGAGGCATAATCGAAGAAATCTTCTTCGTTGCGCGGTGCAGTCTGATAATACCCCTGGGGATAGTATCGGCATAATTCGATATGGTCAGTTACGGCATAGGCCTGCAAGCCCAGTTCCTGTGCTTTCCGGCACATAGCGGAAAGTTCGGCATCACTATCAGGCGAAATTTTTGTATGTGTATGGCAATCCATAAGAAGCATGTTTTTATTCCCTCTTTCTGTGCGGATTCGGCATAATTTAATTATAGCATAGTTTCAGATTTTTTTCCATAGGGAAAACGAAAAAAATTTATTTTTCACATTTTTGTACTATCTGCATAAAATAAAAAAGAAATCAAGCTGAAAAATTGGAGGTTTTATGATGCTGGTATCTGTTATTATCTTTCTGTTCCTGATTGCCGGCAGTCTGGCAGTATTCAGTTTTTTTGTCAGTTCCCTGCCGGAAGCAGAAAATAAGCTCCTGCCCTTTGCGGTTCTGCCTGTTTCGGACTGTTCGCCGTCCGTGAAAGCCTTTCTGGAATTCTACGCTTCCCAGATTGCATGGATGGACAGTGAAATTCTGTATACAGTTCTGCTGGTCTATCCGGATGATGATTCCGGAATTCAGAAATTATGTGAAGAAATCAGCCGTCAGTATGATTTTTTTACTCCTGTTTCGCTTTCGGAAGCCAAGCAGATTCTTGATGCAAGAGTGAAAATTTCAGAAATCTTGTAAAACCTGTTGCAATTCTCGGCAAAATACTGTATAATATATAAGTGTATATCTGAAAATGAAAGAATTGGAAGGGGATTTTAACTATGGCTGAAAATCAGCATCTTGAAGGCACTGTGGAGCATGTTCTTTTCCGGAACGAAGCCAACGGTTATCTTGTTTTAGACCTGAATGCCAATGGTGAACTTGTCACTGTCACCGGAGAACTCGGCGAAGCCGACGAAGGCGAAGTACTTTCCTTATGGGGGCAATATACAACGCATCCGCGCTATGGACAGCAGTTTCAGGCGGAATCCTGTGAACGGAAACTGCCTTCCACTGCTTCTGATATTGAACGTTATCTGAGTTCCGGCACAATCAAGGGAATCGGAAAATCTCTGGCTTCTAAGATAGTGAAAGCATTCGGAGACAAGACGCTTGACATTATCGAACATCAGCCCGAACGCCTGATGGAAATCCGGGGCATGTCACAGTCGAAATGTGACGAAATCACAAAAGAAACCAAACATATTTTCGCCCTGAAAAGCGTGATTTCCTATTTTGACGGCTACGGCATCAAGTCACGCTATGCAATGAGAGCATTCCGGCTGTGGGGTACAAAATGCCGGGATACTGTTGAGAAAAATCCATATCTTCTTTGTCAGGAAGCGGTTGGAATGGATTTCCGCAATGTTGAGGCCTATGCCCATGATTTGCGCATTCCGAAAGAGGCTTACTGCCGTATTTCTGCCGGAATTGTGCATATCTTACAGCATAATGCCTCCAATGACGGGCATACCTGCCTGCCTTTGGACAGGCTCGCGAAAACGGCAGTCAGGTTTCTGGAAATCCGGGAATCTTTATTCTATGAATGCTATCAAAGGGCGATTCTGGATGACGAAATAATAGAATATCAAAAAGAGGAACGGGAATTTGTCTATCTGCCGGAATATTTCTTTGCAGAACAGTATATTACAGAACGCATCAGTCTTTTAAAAAGATATTCTCCTCCGGAACAGGAAATGCCTGATTATTCTGCCATGATTGCCGATATTGAACGGAATTCCGGCATGAAGTATGCCGAATTGCAGAAACAGGCGATTCTTTCTGCCATGACAGAAGGTATGCTGATTCTGACAGGAGGCCCCGGCACAGGCAAAACCACAACTCTGAATGCGATTATCTCCTGTTTTCAGAAACAGGATTATGAAGTACTTATCGCCGCCCCGACCGGACGTGCTGCCAAGCGCATTTCTGACCTGACAGGCTATCAGGCAAAAACCATTCACAGACTGCTCGAAGTACAGTTTGATGCTTCCGGACTGCAAAAATTCGTTCATAATGAAGAAAATCCGCTGTCATGTGATGTCATCATCATTGATGAAATGTCTATGGTAGATGTGCTGTTATTTTCCAGTCTGCTCCGTGCGCTAAGAGCTGACTGCAAACTGATTCTCGTCGGCGACTCTGACCAGCTTCCCTCTGTCGGCGCAGGAAATCTGCTTCAGCATCTTCTGGAAAGCAGATGCATGACCACCATCACCCTGAAAGAAATCTTCCGTCAGGCACAGCAGAGCTGTATCATCACAAATGCTCACAGAATCGTCAACGGCCAGATGCCCGATTTATCTCGAAAAGATAATGATTTCTTCTTCTTTCACCGACCTGATTTCCAGTCCGCTGCGGATTTGCTGATTGACCTCACCTGCCGACGGCTTCCGAAAGCCTATTCCTACTCTCCGACAAAAGATATTCAGATTATCTGTCCTTCTAAAATCGGCATTCTCGGAACAGTCCAACTGAATCAAGCACTTCAGGCGAGACTGAATCCGCCCAGTGCGGACAAGCCACAGGTGAAATCATCAGTTTATGAATTCCGTCCGGGCGATAAAGTCATGCAGACCAAAAATAATTATGATATTACATGGATAAAAGATGACGAAAACGGAAAAGGCATTTTCAACGGCGATATTGGGACTATCTTATCCGTCAACCGCCGTCAGGGAGAAGCTGTTATCGACTTCGACGGCCGAAAGACCGTCTATCCCCTCACCATGATGGAACAACTTGACCTTGCTTATGCCATTACAGTTCATAAAAGTCAGGGCAGTGAATTTGAAGTCGTCATCATTCCCATGATGGGCAGGCTTGAGAAGCTGACCTACCGCAATTTATTCTACACTGCCGTCACACGCGCAAAAAAACTGCTGATTCTTATCGGCACACCCCAGAAAGTCCAGCAGATGGTAGAAAGCGTTCACAGAAACTTCCGCTACTCCTGTCTGAAATACATGCTCGGAAAGGAGCTGGATTCTTTTGCATCAGAACATCAGGAAGATTCTTAATTTTTTCTATCCGAATGTCTGCCCGAAATGCGGTGCTTTTCTGCTTGCAGAAGAAACCGTCTGCGAATTCTGCGCCGAAAAAATGCTTCTGTCCCAGAATGATTACTGTCATCAGTGCGGAAAAGTCAACTGCATGTGTCAGTATCAGAAACGTTTTTATGATAAAGCTGTTGTCGCCTGTTACTATGACAGCGACACTGCTCCGGCAGTGCTTGCCCTGAAAAAATCCAGAAATACAAATTTTGCTTATTTTTCAGCAAGAATTCTCGCCGAACGTCTCCGTCACGGAACTTATTATGAATTTCAGAAAACAGATTATGTCGTTCCTGTGCCGATGCATTCTTCCAAACAGAAACAGAGAGGCTATAACCAAGCCGGACTGATTGCAAAAGAACTCGCAGAAATTCTGCATCTTCCCTATCGTGAAGATATTCTGTATAAAAACAAATCCGAAAAAGAACAGCATACACTGACTTCTGCCGCAGAACGCGCCAGAAATGTCCAGAGCTTCGGCATCCATGATATTTCCCTCAATGGAAAGCGGATTCTGTTATGTGATGATGTTCTGACAACCGGCAGTACCATGAACCGCTGTGCGGAACTGCTCAAATCAAAAGGGGCATCTGCGGTGACGGCAGCAGCGGCTTCTTCTACTGCCCCCAGAAAGAAAGAACAAGAGAACAAAGAACTGAAAGAACCTGAGGAGGAACAAATTCCATGAGTATTCCGGATATCGGGATTGACTTAGGCACAGCCAATCTCGTCATGACCTACGGCCGGAAAGGTGTTGTGCTTTCTGAACCGTCCGTAATTGCCTATAACAAATGCACACAGAGAATTCTTGCTGTCGGAAAAGAAGCTTATAAAATGATTGGCAAAGTGCCGGCTTATATTGATGTTGTCCATCCCATGGCAGATGGTGTTATCTCTGACGATTTGCTGACACAGTGCATGATACGCGAATTTTTACAGAAAGTCTGCGGACATCAGCTTGTCAAGCCGAGAATTATCATCTGTGTGCCGGCTTTTATCACCGATTTGGAAAAACGTGCTGTCGGTGATGCCGTCATGAGTGCCGGATGCCGGAAAGCCTATCTGATTGATGAGCCTATCGCTGCCATGCTGGGTGCAGGCATCAATATCGGACGTGCCAAAGGCCATATGGTTGTGGATATCGGCGGAGGCACGACAGATGTCGCTATTGTTTCCATGAACGGCATTGTTACGTCTCATTCCGTCAAGAGTGCCGGAAATCAGATTGACAAAGCTATCATAAAATATATGATGAACCGTTATAAACTCCTCATTGGCGAACAGACTGCCGAACAGGTCAAGAAAACTCTGACTAACCTCTATGACCCCAGTGCAGAAGTCACCATGCCCGTCAAAGGCAGAAACATTCTCCGTGGTCTGCCTGATACTGTCGAACTCAATGAAATGGAATTATTCGACGCTGTGGAAGATGAAATTTTTGCAATTATGGAAGCTATCAAGAAAGTTCTGGAAGAAACTCCTCCCGAACTTGTCGGTGATATTCATGAAAACGGCATTCTGCTCACAGGAGGAGGTGCACTGCTCGGCGGACTCCGGGAACTGATTCACAGAACGCTGAATGTCAACTGTGTACTTGCAAGAGATACCATGCACTGTGTCGCCAAAGGCACAGGCATGGCATTTCAGAAAATCAATAATCTTCTGGATGGTTTCGAGGGTGTAACTATCTATAAATACCGCTGATATGAAACCCGGAAAAGCACTTCTTTTTCTGTTGTACGGCATTGCTGTGACAGGGTTCTGTCTGTATCAGAAAACCAAATCTGAACACGCTCTGGAAGAAATTCAGCCGTATCTGCATTATTATCAGACTTCTGAAACAGAAGAATTTTCCGAAACGGAAAGAATCTCCACAGCTTTCCATACAGAAACAGAACTGCCAGAAATTTCGGAAACTGTTCCGGAAACTCTGCCGGAAACTTCCGAAACAGAATCAGATACAGAGATTCCAACGTTTCCGGAAACCGAACCCATTCCAGAAACAACGGAAATCCAATTCCCGATTGAACTTAACCAAGCAACTCTGGAAGAACTCTGCGCTCTGCCGGAAATCGGCGAAGCCACAGCACAGAATATTCTGAATTACCGTGAAGAACACGGCGGATTTCTGAACCGTGTACAGCTTCTGGAAGTGTCCGGTATCGGCGAATATAAATATCAGCTCATTCTGCCGTATGTATATTTGGAGACGGAATATTCCCTTCCCGAACCAGAACCCGAACCGGAAATTCCCGAAATTCCCGAAATTCCGGAAGAATTTACCGAACCGACGGAAGAAACTGTTCCGGAAGAAATTCCTGTCATCAATCTCAATACTGCTACAAAAGAACAGCTCATGCTTCTGCCCGGCTGTGATGATGCCCTTGCCGAAGAAATCATCACTCTTCGTGACAGAGATATTCATATCTTTTATAATATTCTGGAAATCACGCTTGCTGAACATGTCACACCGGATTTGTTTACCCAATGGGAAAGCTATCTTTCTGTTGATGATGACGGCAGTCATCAGATTCCCTATATCCGTCCCTACGGACAGGAGACGCAGAATCAGGATTGACAAAGTTCTGATTTTGTGCTATAATATCATCTATAAAGCCTATCTGGATACTAGAAATATCATTAAGGAGGAGTTTTTATGACATTACAGCAGCTCCATTATGCAATCGTCATTTCCGAAACCGGCTCTATGAACAAAGCAGCCGAAATTCTCTATATTGCACAGCCGTCTCTGACCAGTGCCATCAAGGAACTCGAAAAAGAAACTGGAATTATCATCTTCAACCGCAGCGGAAAGGGCGTTTCCCTGACTGCTGACGGTACAGAATTCCTGACCTATGCAAGGCAGGTCTATCAGCAGTATGAAGCCCTACAGGAAAAATATGCCGGCCGGACTATCCGAAAAAAATTCGGTGTATCCGCTCAGCATTATTCTTTCGCCGTAAAAGCCTTTGTCAATCTGGTGAAAAAATTCGATACTTATGATTATGAATTCGCCATCCGGGAAACCAAAACCGGAGAAGTCATCTCTGACGTCAATACCATGAAAAGCGAAATCGGCATTCTGTACCTGAGCGATTTCAACAGGCAGATTATGCAGAAGCTTTTTCAGGCAAATCATCTGGAATTTCATCATCTTATCAACTGCGGTGTTTATATCTATCTCTGGAAAGGGCATCCCCTCGCTCAAAATCAGATAATCACCTTTGAAGAACTGCGGAATTTCCCCTGCCTGACATTTGAACAAGGCGACAAAAGCTCTTTCTATTTTGCAGAAGAAATCTTCAGTACGAATGATTATTCGCGCGTAATCAAGGCTTCTGACCGCTCTACCATGCTGAATCTCATGAAAGGTCTCAACGGTTATACATTCTGTTCGGGAATTATCTGCGACAGCCTGAACGGTTCGGATTATGCCGCTGTTCCTCTTGATGACAGCAGTATTATGGAAATCGGCTACATCACGAGAAAAAATATTCTCCTGAGTGATTTGGGAAAATTATATATCCAAGAATTACAGCAATATCTGAATCAGAAATAAAAAAACAGGACAGCCGGAGCTGTCCTGTTATTATTTTATTCTCTTGTCCTGAATTACTTCTTCAGAGGCATATCAGCCTGAGTATAAATCTGAACAATGAGCTTCATGATGTTCAGAGCATCGGTAGAATCCGGCTTGCCGCTCTGGTCAACGTCAGCATTCTTTTCGCCCTGAGTAGACATAGTTTCCTTACCAAGAATAGCCTTGTTAAGAGTAATAACGTCCAGAATGTCTACTTCGCCGGAGCAGTCAGCATCGCCCCAGAGAATATCAGTAGGTTCTTCGCTGGTTGTCGGAGTGAGGTCAGGATACAGAGTAGCCATATCACCGAGAGCCATCATGATGTCACCAGCATGCCAGAATCTGTGATAGTACAGGTCAACAGCAGCAACATTCTTGAACTTAGCAAGAGCAGCAGCACCTTCTGCACTGGATGCAGACAGTTCGCTTGTCTTGCCGGACCAGTCAGCACCAGCTGCAACGTCCTTTTCATAAGCAGCCTTGAGTTCCTGAACCAGAGCCAATGCTTCATCAGAAGTCTTAGCACCAGCCTTAGAACCATAGTTGCCCTCGTACATTGTACGGATGCTCAGGAAGGTTGCACCGTTTGCCAGTGTATCGCCGTTCGGCATTGTGCCGTTGTAGCTGTTAGGAATCCATACAGTCTGAGAGAAGAAACGTCCCAGAGAACCGTTGTGGTCAAGTCTTGTCAGACCGATGTCATCACGGCCGATTTTCCATTCGCGGTCGAGGAGCTGCTGAGCCAGATACAGGCCAACTGTCGGAACAGTAGCATCACCAGTACTGTAAGCCTTTGCACCGGACGGAATATTTGTATTGCCTTCGATAGTCACACTGCTGGACGGATATGCACCGCCTACGTCAAAGGTCTTGCCCTTGATATCAGCAGCTTCTACGCCCTTAGCCTTAGCATAGTAAATCAGAGTGTTAGCCAAAGAAGATACGCAACCGAAGTCACCGTTGCCGTAGCCGTTTACTTCGCATGTCAGGCCAGTATTAGCAGTTGCAGTACCGCCCCAAGTATCAGGCTGACCGGACCATGTCAAACCAGTCGGAATATAATAGTCGCCGTCTGTTGTCAGAACAGTATTGTTGATGAACCATGCAACCCACTTGTCCAGAATCTGTTCCAGAGCAGCTTCCAGAGTCATGCCACCGGGCTTAACACCTGTTGTATCGCCGTTGGTCTTTACCCAGTAGTAAAGTTCGGACAGACGCTGAACAGCCCATACCTGGTTACCAATCCAGTTGTTGGATACCGGGTCACCGTATACCGGGTGGTCCCAATAAGCCATGCCGTAGAATGTGGACTTGCCGGACGGATATGCTTCATAACGGCCTCTCCAAGAGTTAGTAGCACCACCAGCGATAGGACCATTAGAGGACTGTAACCACAGATAGAATTCCATCTGTCTTTCCAGAGACTTTGTATAGTCCTGAACTGCACCCTGTGCCTTCATGCCGCTCTTGAGGTCAGCATCCTGAATCAGAGCGAATGCAGCCAGCGGGTTCTGATAGAATTCATGTGCATGAGAGCAGCCAATCTGCCAGCACCAGTTCTGACCGGAAGAAGACAGAGCACCGCCCCAGGAAGTATACCAGTTCATCAGATAGTGAGCGGAAGCTTCACCTGCATTGCCGTTCTGCCAGCCTGCATAGCTGGTATCAACAGCAATCTTCTGATAGTATTTATCATACATGTTATTACGGAGTTCGTCGCCCATTTCCGCAGCCTTTGCAGATACGGAAGAATCGCCGACACCCCACTGATTTGCATCGAATACACCCTGAATTGCACGGTCTTCAGCGTCAGGAGCGTTGGTATAAGCATACTGAGGAGTTACCTGAGAGTCTCTGTTGAAGATACCCTTGATACCCTTCTGAGTATTACCATATTTCAGAGTTTCAACACAGGGCTGCGGAACAGTTTCCCAGCAGGATTCCTGCTCACCGCGCTGGAAGGTATTGATGAAAGTAAAGCCTGTGCCTTCGCCGAAACCATACCAGTTATCAACGTCACCGAGCCAGTGCATCAGGTACAGACCGCCCTTGCCGTCCTTGCCCTTGTATACGCTTGTGAAGTAGCTGTAAATCGGGTTGGAAGCGGTATGGTCAGCTTCACCTGCCCATGCGTCCGGGCACTGGTCAGGAGTATCATACTCACCGCAGTACTGTGCGCTTACACTGCCTGCTGTCCAGAAGTTGTCCTGTACGTCAGGAATCATAACTTCCATGGTCTTCCAAGCCTTTGCAAGGTCATTTGTGTACTGAAGATTGCCTGTGCTTACCTGAGAAGCATGGTTCTTTGCGATGTTGTCTCTCATTGCAGCAGCCCATACCAGATAGGACATAGCTTCGGAAGTAGTTTCATGACCGTAGTCAGGAGCTTCGATGATAACTTCTTCAACAGCATGGTACGGAATTCCGAAGGAATCGCCGCCGCCGGTGTTGGAGCTTAAGTAGCCGTTAGCCTGACCGTTTGTGACAACGTCATCATAAAGGGACAGGAAACGTTCAGCATAAGTAGAATCGCCGAAAGCGTTAGCCTTGGTTCTTGCGCCGGGTGTACCGCCGACATTTGTGCCTGCATAAGCTACAGTAGAAGCCATAGAAGTGGCGAGTGTAGCAGCGGACAGAATAGCAGCAATCACTGCTTTGCTCTTTTTAAAAAGCATTCTAATTTCCCCTCTCGTTTGATTTTGGTTTTAGGATTTTAAGATTTTAAAAAAATATCACACCAATTCTGACAGTCATGTCCCCGAATCAGTGCAGTTCAGGAACAGACTTTCATGATTTAATTATAGTCAATTCCGGCTATTTTGTCAAGGCTTTCCCCGAAATCCGGAAGATTTTTCACACGATTTCGGCGTTATGTACATGAAGCGAACACAAAATTTGTATATTTTAACAACAAATTTTCAAGGATTATGCAATAAATTTTCACATATCAAACACAGATAACCAGTATAATCATAAAGTAAATCTGCGTTTTCATGAATTCACAAAACAGAAATCATTTATCAATATTTTATTCATATTTATATGCGATAATATTTCTATGTATGTCCGTACTGCATTACTAAAGAGAAAGGAACATGTATTTATGGTCGAAATCAAGAATCTGTCGAAATATTACGGCAGAAATCCCGCGGTAAAAGGCATTGACTTTGAAATCCGGGATAATGAAATTCTGGGTTTTCTAGGGCCTAACGGGGCTGGAAAATCCACAACAATGAATATCATTGCCGGCTATCTGCCGTCCACGGGGGGAACGGTGACAGTCAACGGCTTTGATATTACTGAACAGGCAAGCGAAGCGAAGAAATGCATTGGCTATCTGCCGGAAATTCCGCCTGTCTATCCGGATATGAGAGTTGAGGAATATCTTATGTTTGTGGCAGGACTGAAAGGTGTTGTCCGTGCGGAACGAAAAAAGCAGGTAGAAGATGCCATGGAAAAACTGCATATCACCGATATGCGCCGGAGACTGATACGCAATCTTTCCAAAGGCTATAAACAGCGTGTTGGATTTGCACAGGCACTGCTGGGCAATCCGAAAATCCTGATTCTGGACGAACCGACTGTCGGACTCGACCCGACGCAGGTCATGGAAGTCAGAAATCTGATTCTCGAACTCGGCAAAGACCATTCTATCATATTCAGTTCGCATATTCTGGCCGAAGTCAGTGCCGTATGTCAGCGTGTGGTCATCATCAACAAAGGCGAAATCATGGCTATTGACACTATTGAAAATCTGGAACGGAATCTGACTGCCGATACCGTCCTGAACCTCACTGCTGAGGGAGACAAGGAGAAAATCACCCGTCTGCTGAAAGATATCCGGGGCGTGAATGCCGTCTCTGACGTGAAGGAAATCTCCGAAAACCGCAATCTCTACCAGATTGAACTTGCTGAAGAATCCGTCCGCAACGAAATCATGTCCGTCCTGCTGAACAATCAGTGCAGTATTGTCGAAATGAATCTTGCAAAGCTGAATCTGGAACAAGTCTTCATGAAGCTGATTCAGGAGAAGAAAAAATCCAGTCTGGAACAGCTCATTGACGAAACAAAAGCACCCAATCCCTATGACGAGGAGGTCTGAATCATGTTTTCATTATATAAAAAAGAATTACAGTCTTTCTTCTTCTCGCCGTTTGCCTACGTGCTGACTGCTTTGTTCATGCTGATATTCAGTTTCGCCTTTGTGACATCTATTGCCTCGATGGATTCCAGCGTTCTGAAATTTTCATTTCCGAGCATTTTCTACGACAACTTTTTCTTCTTCATCTTTATTATACCGATTCTGACCATGCGTTCTTTTGCGGACGAGCGCAAAGGCGGTACGGAAGTCCTGCTTCTGACCAGCCCCCTGAGTGTCGGAAAAATCGTTCTTGCAAAATACTTTTCCATTGTAACAGTCTTTGCTGTCATGATGCTTTCTACGTTCTTCTTTCCAATTTATGCGGCTGTAAACGGTCAGGTCATGTGGTCGTCCCTGATTTGTGCTTATCTGGGCTTTTTCTTCTGGGGCATGGTCTGCATTGCCGTCGGAATGCTTCTCTCCTCTCTGACCGGAAATGCCATTATTGCGGCAATTCTGGGTGAAATCATCATGGAAGGCACTCTGCTCGTTGACCAGATTGGCGGTACAGCACTTGTGAATGCTTATCCCAGTTTGAATTCTGCCATTAGCTGGATTTCCATGCAGAGAAGATTCATCTATTTTTCACAGGGCATGTTCCGGCTGGAAGACCTGATTTTCTTCCTGAGCGCAACAGCCGTCGTTATCTGCTGGAACATCATTTCGATTGAGAAACGCCGCTGGAGTCACAGCTAAGGAGGAGCACTGCAATGGATACAAATACAAATCAGAAACCTTTCAAGAATCTCAAGAACCGGAAGTTCACGGCTTATGCAGCAATACTTGCGGCACTTGCGCTTGCAGTTGCTATCCCGATTAACCTTCTGGCAAGCAGATTAAATATCATCTGGGACATGACCCCTGCAAAGCTTTATGAACTGTCCGACACTACTAAGAACTATCTGCAAAATCTTGACAAACAAGTCGATTTCTATTTTCTGATGGATATGGACTATCTCTCGACAGATACTGACAGCATGGCTTTATACTACACACTGAAACAGTATTCTGAATATGAGAATATCAATTTTGTCAGCTTTGACCCTGATAAGAATCCGACACTTGTCAATGAACTGAAAGAAAAAGGCTATTCGCTCTCTGTGGGCGATATGGTATTCTGCTGTGAGGACAGGTCAAAGCATGTGCCGGGTACAAACATGTATCAGTATGATGTTTCTTATGATGACAACAATAACCGTACTATTGAAGCCGCATACTTTACTGGCGAAAACTACATTACAGGTGCAATCAGTGCGGTTGCATCCGGCAAGGAAGCTTCCGTCTATTTCCTGACCGGCCACGGCGAAAAGACACTTTCCGGCGATTATACTACATTCAATTCCAACATGAAAAACAGAAACTACAATGCTCTGGAACTGAATCTTTCTCTTGAAAAAGCCGTTCCCGAAGATACTGCCATGCTGATTCTTGCCGCTCCCCAATCGGACTTATCCAATGATGAAACCCGGCTTATCAATGAATATCTCGACAACGGTGGAAATATCTGCTTCCTCATGTCACCCAACAAAGAAAAGCTTGCTTACAAAAATATCGAATCCATCATGAATGCTTTTGGAATTGCTATGGACTACGACATTGTAAAAGAAACTGATTCCAGCCGTTATGTCAACGGCGACCCTTATACCTATCAGGTAAGTATCGTCCGCAACGACAGTGAAAGCTATTCTGTTGACATCACCAGCGAACTTGCCGAAATGACAGACAACGGCTATTATGCATTCATGAGCGACTCCCGAAGCTTCTATAATTACCCCAATTCAGATGACTATTCTCTCGAAGTCGGTTCTTTGTTGCAGACAGTTTCTTCTACAGATGAATACGGCGACACTGTTTCGACTGCTGTCGGCGAAGTCTATGGTGCGACTGACCCCCTCGCCGAAGAAATTACCGGCTATCCGCTCGATTTGGCCATGTATTCCACAAGCACCTCACGCAACGGTGCAAAAGTCCTTGTGATGGGCAATGCCGAATTCATTGATGATGTCAATGTCTCTCAGGACTATATGATTATTCCCGTTTATCTGATGCTCTCTGCCATGAGCTGGATGCATGACAGTGATTTAGTGCTTGATATGGGCATTGCCGATAAAGAACGCGATTATGACTCTATGAACATCAATTCTGAATCTGCTGCCAATACCACTATGATTATCTTCATTGCTGTGCCGATTGTTATTGGCATGATTGGCGCAGGCGTATGGCTGAAAAGGAGATATTCTTAAATCATGAGTACAAAAAAAATGAAAGCACTCATCATTGCGCTTGTTGTTCTCCTGATTGTCGGAACGGGAGCTTATATCGCTGTAGATACGCTCAAATCCAGAGAAGAACAAGCCGTGCTTGAAGAAGCCAAATCTCTCCAGCTATTCGATTTTGATGAGGACAGCATTGACAAAGTAGAAATTCAAGTTCCGGATTATTATTTCACGGTCGAAAACACCGCCGACGGCTGGACGGTTACAGATACCAACTATGAACATGAACTCGCCCTGAATACCTATTATATCAACACTATCTGTTCTTATATGAGCGATTTGACCGCCCTTAAAAAATTAAGCGTCAGTGCGGAGGAGCTTTCCGGATACGGCCTTGAAACTTACTATCCCCTGACATGCTGTTCCGGCAGTACTGCCTATACGCTTTATCTGGGCAATGCTTCTGCAACAGAGGACTATTTTTATGTCATGCTTCCGGATGATTCCACGGTTTATGCCATTGACTTCAACGAAGGTGAAGTCCTGAAAGGCGGTCTCTCCTATCTCAAAGACCCCTATATGATTAGCTGGCTGGATGTTAATATCAGCTATGTCAAACTTGACTGCAAAGGCAAAACCTCTTTTGAAATTGAAAAGGATGACAATGACCGCTGGCAGATGCTCGCACCTATGAAAAATTCTCCCCTGAATTCCGCAAATATTAATTCCATGCTGACGGCTGTCACCCGTCTTCAGATTGAATCTTTCATCACAATGGCCGAAAGTCCGCAGGATTTAATTGATTATCATCTTGATGCACCGGCTTACCAGTTCACGCTGAAAACCGACTCCGGCGAAACTATGACGATTGATTTCGCAGATTTCGATAAAAATGACAGCAGTGTTTCTCTTGTTTATGAAGAATCCGGTCAGATTGCTACAATGGATATCGGAAGTGTTTCGTTCTTGCAGACCGAAGCTATCGCTCTGATGACGGATAAAATCTATTCTCCGGATATTTCCGAAGTTTCTGCGCTGGATGTCATTGTAGATGACCTGCATTTCTCCATGAAGATGGACTGGGACAGCAATCAGGCATTTTTCAGCTCTGACAATACTGCTGATGAAATTGAAATTTCCGGCAATACTGATGAAATCCAGAAAAATTTCCGCGAACTGTTCCAGACTGTCTCCAATCTGACTTATGATTCTCTTGATATTGATGCCGAAACTGACGAAAAGGCTGAACCCTCTGTCATTTTCCATTATACACTCACGGACGGTACAGAAACCGAAATTACGCTTGTTCCGATTGATGATACATTCTATCAGTCATTCATTGACGGCGAATATACTGGTAAAATTGTTCGCCGGCGTGCTCTGAGCGGTTCTGCCGGGGTGCTGACCTATCATGAAAAGATGATTGACCTGCTGGAGATGAACTCCGAAAAGATTCAGGCTTCTGAAGCAGAATAATTCAAGAATCCGCTGGGAGTCCAGCGGATTCTTTTACCATTTCCGGCAGTTACTGCAAATACATAGATGCTCTTTCCCTCTTACAAATCTAAAATGCTTAACAATACTGTATCACTTGCATAATCTCCCCGGATATGCTATAATAAAATCAAAGAAAAAATCAAAACAAGAAAGGTTCTGAAACTATGCCCGTCAGAGACAATACAAAAATCTGGAATTTTTACGCACCTGTCTATAACATGTTTATGCTGACTAACAGACAAGCTTATCAAGAAATGTATCAGAAAATCAGCAAAACGATTCAGAATAAAAAAGTTCTGGAGTTAGCCTGCGGAACAGGGCTGATTTCCAATCATGTCGCGGAGGCTTCAAAGAAGTATATCGCAACCGATTTTGCTGAAAATATGCTGATTCAGGCACAGAAGAAAAAATCAACAGCCAAGCTTCACTATATGAAAGCCGATGCTTCTGCACTGCCGTTTGCGAATAAAAGCTTTGATGTGGTTATCATCTCGAATGCTCTGCATGTGATTCCGAATCCGGAGAAAGTACTTTCCGAAATTGCAAGAGTGCTGAAAACGGGCGGAATTTTAATTGCCCCGAACTTCATTCATGAAAATCTGAACGGTTCAGCTCTGCTGATGTCAAAATTACTGACTGTTGCCGGAATCACCTTTGAAACCAAATGGAATTCCGAAGAATATGTTGATTTCCTGAAACAGAACAGATTCTATGCTAAGAAAAAATCCGTCCTGAAAGCATCCATTCCACTGATGTATGTGGAGGCGAATTATAAATGATTTTCCGTCATACCAGAAATACACGCTGTATCATAAAAGATAATTATCGCTATATCCGGAGTGATGTTCCGGCAGAAGTTTTGGAAAGCGAAATCAATTTCTTAAAGAATCACCATATTCTGACAGTCATTGATTTAAGAACAGAATCCGAACAGCTGAAAAAGCCCTGTCCGCTGAAAGATGTTTCCGAATTCAGATATCTTTCCATGCCCGTCACCGGCGGAAACGCTGTTCCGGAGTCTCCGGAACATGTCGCCCTCTCCTATCTCGCCATGATTGACAGTCAAATGCACAATATTATCAGCACGATTCTGAATGCGGATTCCAATGTTCTATATTTCTGCAACGCCGGAAAAGACCGGACGGGCGTGGTTTCCGCACTTCTTCTGAAACATCTCGGCTATGAAGATGACTATATCATTCAGGATTATATACAGTCCGCTGATAACCTGAAAGAGATGCTCCGTCAGTTTGCCGAAGCCAATCCGGATATTGACATACAAGTTATCACTCCTCATGAAAGCTATATGAAACAGTTTCTTCTACAGATGCAGAATCAGATGTAAACCGCTTGCATTTTTTGATAAACTATGTTATAATAAAATAAATCAAGTAAAACTTCAAGAGGTGAATCCCTTGCAAAATTTAGAATTAGAAAATCTGCCCTCTCCGGAGGTTTGTATCAAAGAAGTCGGAAAGTGGATTGCATCCTATCCGGAACAGCCTTTAGCTTATCTGCATAGTTTCGGATGTCAGTTAAATGTTGCTGACGGCGAAAAGCTTTCCGGCATTCTGAAACAGATGGGCTACGGCTTTACGGACGATGTCACAAAGGCATCACTCATCTTATACAATACCTGTGCCGTCCGTGAAAATGCCGAAGACAGAGTTTTCGGCACACTTGGAAGCATCAAGAAATTAAAGCAGGAAAATCCGGCTTTAATCATCTGCGTCACGGGATGCATGACAGCTCAGAAACAGGTTGCCGATAAAATCAAGAAATCTTACCGCTATGTGGATATTGTTCTTGGTTCATCCGCTGTCAGCCGTCTGGCGCAAATGCTTTATGCACATATGCACGGTTTGAAACACGCTCAGGATATTGAAACTTATCTTGATATTCCGGAAGATTTAGAACCCCTTCGTGAAAGCACATTCAAGGCCGCCGTGCCCATCATGTACGGATGCAATAACTTCTGTACTTACTGTATTGTACCCTATGTCAGAGGCCGTGAACGAAGCCGTCAGCCGGAAAAAATCATCAGCGAAGTCCGGAAGCTGATTCAGGACGGCTATAAAGAAATCATGCTCCTCGGTCAGAACGTTAATTCTTACGGCAAAGATTTGGAAACTCCGGTCAGCTTTCCGGAATTATTAAGAGAAATCGACAAGATTCCGGGCGAATACTGGATAAGATTCATGTCATCCCATCCGAAGGATGCAAGCCCTGAACTCATGGATGCACTGTTAGAGTGCGAACATCTGGCGAAGCATTTGCATTTGCCTGTCCAGTCCGGAAGCAATGAAATTCTCAAGCGCATGAACCGTCGTTATACAGTTGAAAAATATCTGTCTCAGGTAGACTATATCCGGAGCAAAGACCCTGATTTCTCCCTGACAACTGACTTGATAGTCGGCTTTCCGGACGAATCGGAAGAAGATTTTCAGGCAACACTGAATATTATCAGCAAAGTCCGTTATGACAACATGTATTCGTTTATCTACTCGAAGCGCACCGGAACAAAAGCTTCTCTCATGCCCGACAGCATCTCAGATTCCGAAAAAAGTCAGCGTATGCAGAGATTATTAGCCTTACAGCGTGAAATTGCTGTCGAGAATAACAAACGCTTTATCGGCAGAACGCTCACTGTCCTCTGCGACGGTGAAAGCAAAAAGCGTCTCGGCAATATGACCGGAAGAAGCTCCGAAAACATCCTTGTTGAATTTGCCGGAACGCCTGACCTTATCGGCAGATTTGTCAGAATCAAAGTCACAGAAAGCCATAATAATATGGTTTGCGGATATATTTTATAATTATTTTTCAGGAGGTATCTATTATGGATATTATCGAAATGACAAGAGAACTCGGCAAAGCGATTCAGTCTGATGACAGATATATCGCCTACTGTCTCGCAAAACAGGCAAACGATGAAGATGAACAGCTTCAAAATCTCATCAATGCGTTCAATCTGAAACGTGTCGAATTGCAGATGGAAATTTCCAAACCGGACAAGAATGATGAAACGATTCAGGAATTAAATAATCTGATTAAAGATACCTATCAGAAAATCATGACCAATCCGAAAATGATGATTTATAATAATACAAAATCGGCGATGGATGAACTCATGAGTCAGATTAATAATATCATCACCATGTCGGCAAACGGTGTCAATCCGGATGAAATCGACCTGGAAAGCTTATCTTGTGCAGGCGATTGCAGTTCCTGCGGAGGATGTGGCTGATTTCAGTGGAATCGAAAAAATTAAGAAAAGAAAATGTTCCGGATTGGTGGACTCATGATTTTTCGCTGTGTCCTGTCTGCGGAAGATATGCATTTCATCAGCCGGAAACAGTGAATCTTTGTCCGGTCTGTGGCTGGAAATATCATAAAATCCAGATGCAGGATTATCTGTATATCGACAAAGAAAATCCGCTGAATGTGAATCAGGCAAGACTGGAATATTTTCTTCTGTCGGATTCTCTCACGCATGACCAGACAGCACTGCTCCGACAGAAATTCCGGTCGTCGCCGGAAGTCTATATAGAAAAGCTGTTTGTGCTTTTGAATTCTGTTGATTTGTATGAATTTATCAGCCGGAAACGGCTTTCTCCGGAGGAAATACATCGAACTGGAATTTATAGCGATAACATAGATCTGGAGGGTACTCCTGTCACAACATCAGATCATATATTATTTTCCGGTCTTTTTATGTTTGATATGGAAAACGGCATTGTGGATTATGATGAATATCTGTACGGATTCCGGCACGGTGCAACTTTGGAATCTTATTATAATACTACTGGAACGATTGACTATTATCAGGAATATTTTTTAGAAGATTCCGTATTTTTCTTTGCGTTCAGCCCGGAAAAAATCTGTACAAGTGCCTGTTTTAACACATACAGAAAAAGACACGAACAAGAAAGGAGTTTCTTTTTTGGAACTGAAAGATATTAAAAAAGAAGATTTATCCCCCATGATGCAGCAGTATTTCGAGACAAAACAGAAATATAAAGACTGTATTGTATTTTATCGTCTGGGTGATTTCTACGAAATGTTCTTTGATGATGCTATCAAAGTCTCCCGTGATTTGGAACTGACACTTACCGGCCGTGACTGCGGACTTCCGGAACGTGCCCCCATGTGCGGAATTCCCTATCACAGCTATGAAATCTATCTGAAAAGATTAATCGACCTGGGCTATAAAGTCGCCATCTGCGAACAGATGACCGACCCGGCACTGAGCAAAGGCCTTGTCGAACGTGAAGTGATTCGAGTCGTCACCCCCGGCACAGTTATCGAAAATGATATGCTGGATGACGCTTCTAATAATTACTTATGCAGTATCTATTGCAGTCCTGAAGAAATTGCCCTCTGCTTTGCGGATTTATCCACCGGCGAAGCTTCCCTCTATTCTGTTGAAAATCAGTCCCATCAGGATGAAATCATCAATCTGCTTTCCAGATATGCCCCTGTTGAGCTGATTTTTAATCACAGATTTCTGGATTTGAAAGAAGTCAGCAGTTTTATTAAAATCCGGATGAAATGTGTCTGCGACTTGCAGGAAGATGCCTATTTCTCTCCTGCGGAACAGAGCGGAATTGTTTGTCAGGAATTTTCCGTCAGCTCGCTTGCCGAACTCGGACTCTCCAAAGAAGCTGAAACCTCTGCTGTCTGCGGTATGTTCGCTTATATCCACGATACACAGAAAACTTCCGTCGGCAGATTCACCACACTGGAACTCAGTGAAAATTCTGCCTATCTGACACTTGATTACAATGCTCTCCGAAATCTGGAACTGACTTCTACCATGCGAACCGGAAATAAAAAAGGTTCGCTTCTTGCTGTGCTCGACAGCACAAGAACCGCTATGGGCAAGCGTATGCTCAAACAGTGGATTGAACGTCCGTTAAGAAGTCCTGCCCGGATTATGGCTCGTCTGGATGCCGTCGAATCTCTTATGAAACATAGTATGCAGACCCGTCAGCTAGAAGAATCTCTCGAAAATATTTATGATTTAGAGCGTCTCATGACCAGAATCGTATATAAAAAAGCCAATCCCAGAGATTTAAGAGCTTTATGCGCTACCGCACAGGAACTCCCTGAACTCAAATATATCTTATCCCAGTTTGATGACAGCACTCTGTTAATCAAGCTCGAAAAGTCTATCTCTGACTTACAGAAAATCGCTGATTTAATCGACAGGGCTATCGTCCCTGACCCGCCTGTTATGCTCAAGGACGGCGGTGTTATCCGTGAAGGCTTCGACCAGAGTCTTGACGAACTCCGCGATATCATGACAAACGGAAGTTCTCTGATTGAAAAAATCTGCGAACAGGAAAAAGAAAAAACCGGCATCCGAAACCTGAAAATCGTTACACATAAAACTTTCGGTTTTTGTCTGGAAGTCACTCGTTCTTATTACGATAAGATTCCGGATTACTACATCAGAAAGCAAACCCTTACCAATGCGGAACGCTTCATTACAGACGAACTCAAAAAAGCTGAAAATTCCGTACTCGGCGCAAAGGATAAGGCCTTACAGCTCGAACAGGAATTATATTCCCAAGTCCGCGATTATCTCGCTCAGGCACTCGTGCAGGTACAGGAAACGGCTTCTTCCATTGCACAGATTGATGTGCTTGTTTCGTTCGCCGAAACCGCTTCTAAAAATAATTACTACAAGCCTGAAATTTCTATTGACGGGATTCTTGACATCCGTGACGGCCGTCATCCGGTTGTCGAACAGATGCTTCAGGAAGATGTCTTCGTTCCGAATAACGTCTATTTAGATACCAATGAGAACCGCCTTTCGATTATTACAGGGCCTAACATGTCCGGTAAATCCACTTACATGAGACAGACTGCCTTAATCGTCCTGATGGCGCAAATGGGCAGTTTCGTTCCGGCAAGCTATGCCAAGATTTCCGCTGTTGACCGGATTTTCACCAGAGTCGGCGCATCTGATGACTTATCCGCCGGAGAAAGTACGTTCATGGTCGAGATGAAAGAAGTCGCTGAAATTCTCAAATATGCCACAAAAGACAGTCTTGTTATCCTTGATGAAGTCGGCAGAGGGACTTCTACTTTTGACGGCATCAGCATTGCGCGCGCCGTTGCCGAACATATCTGCAATGCCCGGAATCTCGGCTGTAAGACTCTCTTTGCGACGCATTATCATGAATTAATCTCCCTCGAACAGGAAATGCCGGGTATCAGAAATTACAGTATCGCCGTCCGCAAGGGACGTGACGGCATCCGTTTTCTGCGAAAAATCGTTCCGGGCGGTACGGATGACAGTTATGGTATCGACGTTGCCAAACTCGCCGGACTGCCGAACAAGGTGCTCGAACGTGCCCGCCAGCTTCTTCATGAAATGGAAGAAAACAAGCCGATTCCGAATCAAACCGTTTCCGAACCGGAAGAACAGTTCAGTTTCGATATTCAGCAGGAAAACGAAATTCCCAAAAAACTCCGCAGAACCAATATTGCAGAACTATCCGATTCTGAATGTCGTGAATTTCTCGAAGAATTATATTCTATGCTGAATTAACAGAGGGCATCATGGAAAAAGATATTTATTATGCTGAGTGGATTAAAAATCGTTCGGGACTAAAGTTTGATTATCTTGCAATCTGTTCCCGGAAGCAAGTAGAAAAATTTATTGCTCAGTTCAGCACACAGTATGCTATTGCAGGGGGCTGTCCGGGAAATTGGTTCTGGTCGTCCAAAGATGAAAAAGTCTATCTTTATGGTATAGATACGCATGAAAAAACTATCACGCCCCTGCCGACATTTTCATATGCAGTCGGAAATCAATATAATGGTTATCTTCCTGTAGGAAAAAAAGCAGATAATCTGATAATTGATTTTTCAGAATATACACTGAAAATCAAAAAAGATATTCATTATCGTGCTGATAATATCAGAAATCCGATTATCGCCTTTCAAGGTTACGTCAATCCGGAGGATAGTGAATATTATCCATATTGAAAAATTGCTGAAATCACGGAAAGGAGAAATCTTTCATGGATGATACAGAATTTAAAATCGTGCAGTTATCCGAATCTGACGTTGACTGTGTTGTAAAATTCTTTGAGAAACAGAAAGATTTCCGCAGTCCGCTACTGTCCATAGACAGTATCACATTGGCACTTCAATATGAAAATATCCTGATTTGCAGTGTGAAAAAATATTTTTTAAATAATACTTTATATTGTGAAATTGTCATCATCACGCCTGATTCTCTGCTGACAGCAAAAACTTTTTCAGAAATCAGAACCGGTAAGCGCGGAATCTGCGAAAGTTCCGGAGACAGCCGGATTGATGAAATCCTGTCAGATGCAGTTATCTGCCTGCCTTTATATGAAGAAACTACATTTGCATGGTTTATCAGTCAGGCTTGCGGTGAAAGCTATGATAACGAATGGCAGGAATATGGCGAAAAATATGAAAATCTGCGTCTCAAATTGATTCATTATGAATTTGATATGAGAGAAAAATACAAACTGGTTAAATAACACAAAACGCATGAAAGGAGAAAAAATGTCTGTTATTACTGTACTGGACAAATCGGTTTCGGAGCTTATCGCCGCCGGAGAAGTTATCGAAAAGCCGGCTTCTGTTATTAAAGAGTTAGTCGAGAATTCTATTGATGCCGGAGCAAAAAGAATCACTGTCGAAATTAAAAACGGCGGTACGACTTTCATGAGAATCGTAGATGACGGGTGCGGTATGTCCGCTGAAGACGTTCCGAAAGCCTTTCTCCGTCATGCCACAAGCAAGGTCAGAGAGAAAATCGACCTCGAAAACATTCATACACTCGGCTTCCGTGGGGAAGCACTGGCTTCTGTTTCAGCAGTTTCCCGTGTCACGGTTCTGACGAAACGCCGTGAAGATGCACTCGGCAGTCAGTACGAAATTGCAGGCGGTGACGGCGTTCCTGTCGAAGAATGCGGTTGTCCGGACGGCACAACTCTGATTATTAAAGATTTGTTCTTTAATGTTCCGGCAAGACGCAAATTCATGAAAAAAGATGTCGCCGAAGGCAATGCCATCTCTCAGATTATCCAGAAGATAGCCATTTCTCATCCGGAAATCGCCTTCAAATTTATTCGGGATAACAAGCTTGATTTCCATTCCGACGGCACAGGCGAACTGATTGAAGCGATTCATGCCGTTTACGGAAAAGATTTCGCTCGTGACCTGATTCCTGTCGAATACGAACAGGACGGCATTTCTGTCAAAGGCTATGTCATCAAGCCCCTGTATGCCAAGAATAACAGAAGCTTTCAGAATTTCTTTGTCAATGGCAGATATGTCAAATCGAAAAGCTGTTCTGTCGCGCTGGAAAGTGCCTATGAAAATCTGCTCATGACCGGAAAATTTCCGGCATGTGTCATCATGCTTGATATGCCTGCCGATTCACTGGATGTCAACATTCATCCCTCGAAAGCAGAAGTCAGATTTTCCGAAGAAAAAAAAGTGATTGATGCGATTTATTTTGCTGTCAAAAATGCGTTTCTGAAAAACGGTCTGATTTACGAATTTCAGACTAAAAAAGCCGACTGGTACGGCGGAGCACCTCAGCCGGAATATGCACAGAAACCTCTGATTCCGGAAGCTCCTGTTCCAGTGAGCCGTCCGGAAATTCCCGAACGAACTCCACAGTTTCAGCCCTTGAATCAGGAAGATATGCCTTTTCAGATAGATTTGCCTCAGCCGTCCGGCTATATGGATAAAGAACCCGAAGAGCCTAAACCTATTTATCATGTGCGTGAACCGCTCCCCAGAAGTGTAACCGTTCCGGACAGCTTTATTGATATCGAACCAGAACCAGAAGACTTCGATTCCGAAAGCGTTCCGATTGTGCCTGCTTCTCCTGTTCCTGAAACGCAGAGCGCACCTGTTCCCATACAGGCGGAATATCCCGACCCGGTATTTCCTCCGGAAAAGGAGATGTTCAAAGATATTCAGGTTATCGGGGAACTGTTCGGAAATTATATCACAGCCCAGTCTGGTGATAATATGATTATCATCGACAAACATGCAGCTCACGAGCGTGTCATTTTTGAACAGCTCCGTCATGATAACTGTCAGCAGTATCGGCAGAAGCTGTTAGCACCCTGTAAAGTTCTGCTGACACTGGATGAATTCTCGGCTATGGAAGAAAATCCGGAACTTCTTGACAGATTAGGCTTTGATTTCGATTTTTCAGAAAAGCCCTATCTGACAGCAAATGCTGCACCGTATTTCTTTTCTGAAATGAATCTGGAAGAGATTATTCAGGAAATTGCACATAATCTGTATCTTGGAAAAGTGAATCCGCAGAGCCGTGCGCTGGAGGATACACTTCATGAATTAGCCTGCAAATCGGCAATCCGGGCGAATGATAAAAACTCAATTCAGGAGTTGCAGAAATTGGCAGAGCGTGTATGTCAGGATGAGAATATCCGGCACTGTCCGCACGGCAGACCTGTGATGTTTGTCTTATCGAAATATCAGCTTGAAAAAGAATTCAAAAGAATTGTGTAAGAAAGAAGTATCTGTATGAAATTAATTTGTAAACAGTGTCATCAGGAATTTGAAATGACTGAATCAGAAATGCAGTTTTTTCGGGACAAAGGTCTGCATCTGCCGAAAAGATGCAAAGAATGTCGCAGAATCAACCGTCAGGAACGCGACAAAACCGGAATTACAGTTGCTATTCCACAAAAATCAAAAGCTCCTGTCATTATCGGTGCAGTGATAGGCATAGTGAGTTTGCTTATCATCATTGTGATACTGCATCAAAATACTGCACCGGATAATTCTAAACAGCTTTTGACAAATGAGCCTGTTTTTACTGAAACGACTATTTCTGAAACCACTGTTCTGGAAACGACTGCTACAGAAACGACTGTTCCGGAAACAACTGCTACAAAAACGACTGTTCCGGAAACAACCGTTCCGGAAACAACTGTCACCACAGTGACAGAAACTGTTCCGCCGACAGAAAAGCCAGAAGTCACCTATGTACTGAATACTTACCGGATGAAATTTCATAAGCCAACCTGTCCCAGCGTTTCTGAAATGAATTACAGAAACAGAGTTTATTTTTACGGCACTCGTGAAGATGCTGTCGCGCAGGGCTATTCTCCGTGCGGAAACTGCAAACCATAAAGAAAGATATAGTATCATGAAAAAATTAAAACTATTAGTTATCACGGGGGCTACCGCCTCCGGCAAGACGGCTCTCGGCGTGGAGCTCGCCAAACGTCTGAACGGTGAAATCATCTCTGCCGATTCCATGCAGATTTACGAAGGCCTTGACATTGCCACAGCAAAGCCCACACCCGAAGAAATGCAGAATATTCCTCATCATCTGATTAGCATTGTGAAGCGTTCGCAGAATTTCTCCGTTGCAGAATATGTGACTATAGCAAATCAAAAAATCAGGGAAATTTCTGAAAGAGGAAAACTCCCGATTATGGTCGGCGGTACAGGGCTTTATATCGACAGCGTTGTGAACGGTCTGCAATTCACCCCCGAAGAAGATACCGGATTCCGGCAGAAACTGCTTGCAAGAGCCGAATCCGAAGGCAATGCAAAATTATATCAGGAACTTGCAGAACTTGACCCCGAAGCTGCGGAAAAGATTCATGTCAATAATACAGTCCGGCTTATCCGCGCGCTGGAAGTGTGCCTGAGTACAGGAAAGACTTTCACGGAATACAAGGCACAGAATCTTGCAAAAGAATCCCCTTATGATGCTTTTCTGATTGGTCTGGATTATGCAAACCGGCAGGATTTATATAACAGAATCAATCAGAGAGTTTATAAAATGCTGGATGCCGGAATGCTGGAAGAAGTCCGGCAGATATATCAGCAGGGGAATATCGGCACGGCTTCGGCGGCAATCGGCTATAAAGAATTAATCCCGTATCTGGAAAATCAGGATACTCTTGAAAATTGTATCGACATGATTCAACAGGACAGCCGGCGGTATGCCAAGCGTCAGCTCACATGGTTTCGTCGAAATGCTCAAATTCATTGGTTGATATTGAGTAAAAATGATGAACTGCAAGAAATTTCTGAAAAAGCTGAAAAAATGATAGCCAAAAATGAAATTTTGTGCTATAATGAAAGGTAACAGACATGACAGGTACTGATGCCTGTGCAGTCTGAATTTAGTAATATTATTTACAAGTGTTTTTTTATTTTGAAAGGAGCTATTCGCAAATCATGAATAAAACAATGAATCTGCAAGATACATTTCTGAATCAGGCAAGAAAAGAAAAAATTATGGTGACAACTTATCTGGTGAACGGTTTCCAGTGCAAGGGCATTGTCAAAGGATTTGACAACTATGTTGTAATTTTTGACTGTGCCGGACAGCAGCAGCTCGTCTATAAACATGCCATCTCTACGATTGCGCCCTCTCGTCCGGTTTCTATTCTGGACAGCGAGGACAAGTCTGAATAATTCTGTATGAATTCTGAGATGCTGTCGGCCGTACTGGTTCTGGTGGCTGTTTTCATCATCATCACAGTTGTGAATGTATTATTCAAGCAGTTAAACCAGAGTTATCAGACAGAAACGGCCTTGCTTTCACAGGGAAGTGATTCTGAACAGGTACAGGGAATTTTTATCCGCAACGAAAAAGTCATTACTTACAAAGGAAACGGTGTTATCAGCTACGAAGTGCCGGACGGCGGCAAAGTGGGTACAGGCGGTGTCATTGCCAATGTGTATTCTTCAGAAAATCAGATAGAAATCGAACAGAAGATTGCTTCTCTCCAGAATGAGTTATATCTTCTGGAGCGCATTTCCAATCCCGGTACGACCCAGACAGCACAGCCTTCCAACATTGCGGAACTGTTTACGCAGAATTATAAAGATTATCTCTACTCGCGGGAACAGCATGTATTATCTTCCATGCAGGCAACCCGTGAAGAAATGGTGATTCTGCTGAGCACTTATCAGCTTATCACCGGCAAGGACAGCAGCTATGCTGACCAGATACGCGCTATCCGGTCAGAAATTGCTTCTCTGAAGCAGGCGCAGGAAGAACCGCTGGATGTGATTACAGCGGATTCTGCTGCTTATTTTGTCAGCTATGCGGACGGATATGAATCTGATTTAACGCTGAGCGATATCAATGCGCTGACTGTCCGTCAGCTTCAGAATATTGAAGATACTGGAACGGAACAGAAAGATGCTTCTGTTATCGGCAAGCTGATTGATAATTACCAGTGGGTGCTTGCTGCTGTTGTAGATAATTCTGAAAAAAAATACAAGCAGGGCGATACGCTGACCCTGAAATTTGCTTCTACCTCCGAGACGGTCACAGGGGAAATCACTTCTGTCAATGCTGAATCCGGCGACACACAGACGATTATCGGCATTACCTGTGAAGAAATGACATATGATTTAGTTCAGCACAGAACGGAACATGTCGAGCTTATCCGTGATGAATATCAGGGAATTCGTGTTCCCCGGAGTGCGCTCCGGTTCAGAAGCATTACGGAAGAAGTCACGGACGAAGAAACAGGAAAAATCACACAGGTGACGACCCGTTACCGCGGTGTCTATGTTCTGGACGGCGAACAGCCGGAATTCCGGAAGCTTGACGTTGTCTACGAAGGCACAGACTATGTGATTTCCGCCCAGAGAACTGAAAAAAGCTATCTGGGGCTTTATGATTCTATTATTACGAAAGGAATTGATGCAGATGGAGAATAATCTTCCACAGGTGCAGGAAAACTATGCACGGATTCAGAATGCCATTGCAGAAGCGGCAATTAAAAGCGGCAGAGTGCCTGAAGACATTGCCTTTATGGCAGTCACCAAAACCGTTGCGCCGGAGCTTGTCAACTGTGCAATTGACTGCGGAATTCAGTTATTAGGCGAAAACCGCGTACAGGAATACCAGTCCAAAAAAGATGCCTATCGTCAGGGCATTCCGGTCGATTTTATCGGCACACTGCAAAGCAATAAAGTAAAATACCTGATTGGCAATATCAGAATTATCCAGTCAGTCAACAAGCTTTCACTGGCACAGGAAATTGAACGCTGTGCTGCAAAGCACAACATTCGTCAGGACATTCTTCTTGAAATCAACATTGGCGAAGAAGATTCCAAGAGCGGCACTTCTCCCGCACAGCTTCCGGAACTGCTGGAACAAGTTTCCCAGATGCCTCATGTCCATGTATGCGGTCTGATGACAATTCCCCCTCCGACAGAAAGCACACGCTTTCTCGAAGCTATGCAGGAATTATTCCTGAAAACAAAAGAATTGCAGATACCTGATACAGACATGAATATTCTTTCTATGGGCATGTCTGACGACTATGCACAGGCGATTCAATTCGGCTCGAATCTGGTTCGTATCGGGTCTGCGCTGTTTGGTGCAAGAAATTATCAGAAATAAAATTTCATTACAGAATGGAGAAGATATTCAATGAAACTTTTTGACAATATGAAAGAATTTTTCTTTCCTTCAGACGGGCCTGAGCAAGAACCCGTCCATAAAAGTCAAGATGCACCTGCGATTCCCAGCATTGAAGAACAGCTCGCCGGCCATGAATCCGGCAATATTGTGAATATTCAGGCAACGGCACAGTTACAGGTAGTACTCGTCAAGCCGGAAGTCTTCACAGATGCAAAAGCCATTGCAGACCATCTTATCAGCCGGAAAACTGTTGTGCTGAATCTGGAAACAGCATCCCCCGAAAACAGAAGAAGAATTATCGACTTTCTGGTCGGTGTTTCTTATGCCATCAGCGGAAGCCTGAAGCCTGTTGCCAACCTGACCTATATCATCACACCTTACAATGTGGGCTTTATTGGTGATGATTTGGCGGCCGAACTGGAAAACAACGGTGTAATTATCTAATACCATGAATCAGAAACAGCAGGATGATGACAAAATCCTTCTGGCGCATATTCAGGACATGGCAAGAAAAAACGCATGGCAGAGCTTTACTTCTTTTCTGGACATGCGTCAGTATACGCTTGTCAGACCCATCCTGACAGAAGGAAACTACAGATTTTTCGGGGGCTATCCTGAGGCAGAGCGCGGTATTCTCTGCATTTATGCAGATGATGCTGTACCGGAGGACAGTGATTTTCCCATTACCTGCCTGACATTCACGTTCCGGGAAGCCGATACCTTGACACACCGGGACATGCTGGGCAGTCTGATGGCACAGCAGATACAGAGAAATCTTATCGGTGATATTCTGGTCTCTCCCGGAAAAATACAGTGTTTTGTCACGGGCGCGGCGGCAGCAGTCGGCATGGAGCTGACAAAAATCGGCCGCACCGGTGTCAAGGTCACTGATGCACTCCCGTTTGATGAAAACTATCATCAGGAGATGCAGGAAATTTCCGGCACAGTTGCTTCTCCCCGGCTGGATGCCGTACTGAAAACGGCTTTGCATCTGCGCCGTGAAGCCTGTACAGAACTTATCTCCCGACAGCTTGTCATGCTGAATTATCAGGAAGTCACTGAAAATTCCAAACAGCTCAAAGCCGGAGATATTTTTTCCGTCAGGGGCTACGGAAAATTCCGTTTAACATCAATCAGTATGCCGACCAAGAAAAACCGTTTGCATATTGTAATTGAAAAATATTTATAATTTAATAAAATTATATAAATTAATAATTCTACAGCAGAGGTGATTTGCATTATGATGACCGCACAGGAAATCAGGGAAAAACGCTTTGAAAAAGCAGCATGGGGCTATCGTCCCGAAGATATTGATGAATTTCTCGGACAGCTTGAAGCAACATTTCAGGAAATTGACAATGAACGCGAGGACAGCAATCACAAAATCCAGGTACTTGCTGATAAAGTCCGCGAATACATGAAAGACGAAGAAGCCCTGAAAGATGCCCTGCTCGGCGCACAGAAAGAAGGCCACAGAGTTATCAACGAAGCCAATGAAAAAGCCGACCAGATTCTGAACAGAGCCAAAGAAGAAGCCGCCATGCTTCTTGACGAGGCCACCCGTCAGCATGATATCGCAATGGAAAAGAACCGCGCCGAAATTGCAAGAGAAAAGGAAAATCTCGCACAGGTCAAAAAAATGGTTGCCGATTTCAAGCGCAGTCTGTTCGATATGTACAAAGGCCATCTGGAAATGATTTCCAATATCCCGGAGGAAAATCAGGAACTTCCCCCGCCTTCCGCCGAAATTGCAGATATTGAAATTGACAAAGCCAAAGATGCGATTCTGTCATCTGTCCCGGATTTACCGGAACTGAAACCGGAACATACTTCTTCATTTATTCCGCCTTCTCCGGAAGATTTTGTATAATATAAAACCAACTAAGAAAGGACTCTGAGAACCCATGGCACAAGATTATAAAAACAGTCTGAACATGCCGAAAACAGATTTCCCCATGAGAGGAAATCTCCCCAAGCGCGAACCCGACTTGCTCAACAAATGGGAGACAGAACGTCTCTATGATTTGATGATGCAGAAGAATGCCGGAAAACCGTCATTCATGTTTCACGACGGCCCTCCCTATGCGAACGGTACAATTCATATCGGCACAGCTCTGAACAAAACTCTGAAAGACTTCATCTTCAAGCAGAAAAACATGACCGGCTATTATGCCCCTTATGTTCCCGGCTGGGATACTCACGGTCTGCCGATTGAGCTGAAAGCCCTGAAAGAAATCGGTGTCGAAAACGGCGCAATCCCCCCTGTAGAATTAAGAAAAGCCTGCAAGGATTTTGCTTTGACTCATGTTGAAAATCAGAAGAAGCAGTTCAAGAGACTTGGTTCTATCGCTGACTATGACCACCCCTATCTGACATTAAGACCCGAATACGAAGCCCGTCAGGTAGAAGTTTTCGGCAAAATGGCAAAAGACGGCTATATGTATAAAGGTCTCAAGCCCGTTTACTGGTGTCCGGACTGTAATACTGCTCTTGCAGAAGCTGAAATCGAATACGAAAATGACCCCTGCAACTCTATCTATGTCAAGTTCAAAGTGACTGACGACAAGGGCTTGTTCACCAAGATGGGACTGAATCTCGATAACGTCTATTTCGTTATCTGGACAACGACTACATGGACAATCCCCGGCAACTTAGCAATCTGCTTAGGCCCTGAATATAATTATACTCTGGTCAAAGTCGGCGAAGAATATTACGTCATGGCTGACGAACTCGTCAAAACTGTGATGGAAACTGCCGGCATCAAGGATTATTCCACAGACGGTATCTTCACAGGCGCAGAACTCGAAGGCATCAGGACAAAGCATCCGCTCTATGACAGATGCTCTCCCGTCATTGTCGGCGACCATGTTACGCTTGAAAGCGGTACTGGATGCGTTCACACCGCTCCCGGCTATGGTGTCGAAGACTATGAAGTCTGCAAGAATTATGATGATATTGGCATTATCGTCTGCGTAGACTCCAAAGGCCGTCAGACTGCCGAAGCAGGTGAATTTGAAGGCCTTGATACCAACGAAGCCAACAAAAAAATTGCGGAACGTCTCGTAGAAGAAAATGCTATGCTCGCTATGCAGAGCATTGTCCATCAGTATCCGCACTGCTGGAGATGCCATTCTCCGATTATCTACAGAGCAACTGAACAGTGGTTCTGCTCCGTCAATGGCTTCAAGGAAGATGCTGTCAAGGCTATCGAAGGTGTAAAATGGATTCCCGAATGGGGTGAAGACCGTATCAAAGGCATGGTTCGCGACAGAAGCGACTGGTGCATTTCCCGTCAGAGAACATGGGGTGTTCCGATTCCTGTTGTTTACTGTAAAGACTGCAAGAAGCCCATCATCACAGATGCCACTATCAAGAGCATTGCTGATGTATTCAGAAAAGAAGGCTCTGACGCATGGTGGACAAAAGAAGTTTCCGAACTCATTCCGGCAGATACCGTCTGCGAATGCGGATGCAAGGAATTCACCAAAGAATATGACATCATGGATGTCTGGTTTGATTCCGGTGTTTCTCATACGGCTGTACTGGATAATTACGACGAACTCACATGGCCTGCTGATTTGTATCTCGAAGGTGCTGACCAGTATCGTGGCTGGTTTCAGAGTTCTCTGCTGACTTCCGTTGTTTATAAAGGCACTGCGCCTTATAAATCCGTCTGCACTCACGGCTGGGTCGTTGACGGCGAAGGCAAGGCTATGCACAAATCCCTCGGAAACGGTATCGCACCCGAAGAAATCATTGACCAGTACGGTGCTGATATTTTAAGACTCTGGGTAGCTTCTTCTGATTATCATTCTGATATCAGAATTTCTAAGGATATTTTAAGTCAGCTTTCTGATGCTTACAGAAAAATCAGAAATACAGCAAGATATATTCTCGGCAACTTCAGTGACGGCGAAACTGTCTTTAATCCCGATACAGATTCCGTATCTGATGATAAGCTCGAAGAACTTGACAAGTGGATTCTCATGCGCTTAGACGCTCTGACTGATAAGGTGAATGCCGGCTATGATGCTTATGATTTCCATATTGTATTCCATGCAATTCACAATTTCTGCATTGTTGACCTGTCAAGCTTCTATCTGGATATCATCAAGGACAGACTCTACTGTGAAAAAGTCACTGCTCCGACAAGACGAGCTGCACAGACAACTATGTACTGCATTCTGGATGCCCTTGTCCGCATGGTTGCGCCGATTCTCAGCTTCACAGGCGAAGAAATCTGGCAGAATATGCCTCACAAGGCTGATGATGATGCAAGAAGTGTCTTCCTGAATCAGTTTCTCCCGAAGACAGGCATCACCCTTGATGAAAAATTCCTCGCAAAATGGGATGAAATCTATAATCTCCGTGAAGCTGTCAACAAGAAGCTCGAAGAAAAGAGAAATGAAAAAGTTATCGGCAAGTCTCTTGAAGCAAAAGTTATCATCACCGTTTCAGATGATGCCACTGCTGGACGTTTTAACAGCTATTCTGAACTGAAAGACGTATTTATCGTATCTGCTGTTGAAATCAAGACAGGTGAAGTTTCCGGCGAATCCAGTTACGAAATCGCTGTCGAAAAGGCTTCCGGCAACAAGTGCGAAAGATGCTGGTGCTATTCCGAAGAAGTCGGAAAGATTACACTGCATCCGACACTCTGCAAACGCTGTGCAGAAGTCATGGGCGAATAATTAAAATTTTAAAATGGCGGTTTGCCGTTCTTACGGACGGCAAGCCTGCTGTTTTGATATTATCAAACAGTAAAAACTGTTGACAGTGATAACGTAAAATAGCCATTGTGCAGGGTTTGCAGGGTTTACTATCCCTCCGCACGAAAAAAATATATTTTTTAAAATATATAAAGGGTATTGTATGACCCTGCAAACCCTTCATATTATTAAAATGAAACTATCAGAAAGGGGAAATCGTTTTGCTGATATTGGCTTTGCTCGTCATTCTGGCAATCGCCGGAACTGACCAGCTTATCAAATACTGGATTGTGCAGAATTTTGAACTGTATCAGGAAAAGGATTTCCTGAAAATCGGCAGTCTGGATATTATGCATCTGCATTATATCGAGAATACCGGCTCGGCATTCAGCAGTTTTGCCGGACAGACGGTCTTTCTGCTGATTGTGACAGCAATCGGCATCGGGGCATGTACCTATGTGCTGATGCATCACGGAAAGAAAAACAAGCTTCTGTTCTGGAGTCTGGTGATGATTCTCGGCGGAGCAGTCGGGAATATGATTGACAGAATTTTCCGAAACGGTGCGGTTGTCGATTACCTCGACTTGAAATTATTTAACTTTGCGATTTTTAACTTTGCAGATTGTTTCGTATGTATCGGAACGGCTCTGCTCATGATTTATATTCTGTTCTTCTCGGAGGACAAGACTAAAAAACAGGAGAATCCGGAACATGACAAAACATGAATTTATCTTTCCGGCAGATGCCGAAGGCTCAAGGCTCGACAAGTGGATTGCCAGTCTCGAAATCGGCCTGACGAGATGCGCTGTGCAAGGGCTTATCGCCACCGGAAACGTCACTGCTGACGGCAAGCCGATTCCCAAGAATTTCAGACCAAAAGCCGGCACAAATATCGAAATCCTGATTCCTCCGCCGGAAGAAATCGAAGTCGTTCCGCAGGATATTCCGCTTGATATCGTCTATGAAGATGATGATTTATTGGTTGTCAACAAGCCGAAAGGTATGGTTGTCCATCCGGCCGCCGGAAACTATGATGAAACCCTTGTCAATGCGTTACTGTTCCACTGCAAGGACAGCTTATCAGGTATCAATGGAGTAATCCGCCCCGGAATCGTCCACAGAATCGACAAGAATACCAGCGGTCTGCTGATTGTCGCGAAAAATGACATGGCACATCAGGGGCTTGCGGAACAGATTAAAGAACATAGCTTTACCAGAGAATATGAAGCCATTGCTGTCGGGAGCTTTCCGGATTCGACCGGAACGATTCACGCACCTATCGGCAGAAGCATCGCCGACCGCAAAAAAATGTGCGTGACAGACAAAAATTCCAAAGATGCCGTCACGCATTATGAAGTATTAAAGCAGTACGGCGGTTTTGCGTATCTGAAATTAATCCTTGAAACAGGAAGAACACATCAGATTAGAGTACATCTTGCTTATATTGGGCATCCGGTCTATGGTGATGATATCTACGGAAAAGCAGTCAAGGGAGTGCAGGGACAATGCCTTCATGCACGGAAAATCGGCTTTATTCATCCAAGAACGGGCGCATATCTTGAATTTGAACGACCTGCTCCCGAATATTTTCAGAAATTATTAACTAAATTTGAAAAGATGTGAGTTTATGATAAAATCAAATCAGAAAATCTGTATTGTTTCGGATTTGGACGGCTCTTTACTTCCGTCAAGCAAGATTCCCCGTCCGGAAGACTGTCAGAATATCTGGAATTTCATATCTGATGAAAATTACAGGTTCACGATTGCAACAGGCAGAACGATACAGGCATCTCAGCGTTATGTGGATGCACTGAAACTCGAAAGCCCTGCGATTGTTTTCAACGGTGGTATGATTTACAATCCGATTTCCGGAGAAAAGCAGATTCTGCAAGCACTTCCGGAAGAAGCCAAGACTATGACCGCCGAAATTCTGAAAGAAAATCCGCATGTCGGTGTAGAAGTGCTCTGCGCTGAAGATACATGGGTTATCAATAATACCGAATATGAGAAACAGCATGTTCAGGTATGCGGTGTGATTCCGAAATACGGCACTGTCGAAGAAGTTCAGGGTATCTGGCTGAAAGTTCTGTTTGCGATGTCTCCTGATGATATGTCTGCTTTTATGCAGTACATCGCGAACAAGCATTTTCAGAATGTCGATTTCACCCGTTCGGAGCTGAAATTTTATGAAATGCTTCCGGTCGGGAATTCCAAAGGCTCTGCTCTGGAGGAATACCGGAAACTTCCGGGCATGGAGGAGTTTAAATTTATCGGTTTTGGTGATTATGATAATGATATTGAAATGCTCAAATCTGCCGATTTGGCAGTATGTCCGGCGAATGCTGCGGAATCCGTCAAGTCTGTTTCGGATTTGATTCTTTCCAGAACCTGCGAAGAAGGCGCAATTTCGGAATTAATTGATAAAATATTAAATCAGGAGGTTGTTTTATGAAAATTCTGAACATTCACGGCTATCAGGCAAAAGCGGAAAACAGCGTTTTTTATGCATTGCAGAACAACAGCTATGAACCTGTTTCCTTACAGCTAGACTATGAAAGCCAAAGTCCGGAAGAAGTGCTTCATCTGCTGACAGAGGCTTATTCTGCGAATCACTGTGAAGCAGTCACAGGCAGCAGTATGGGCGGATTTTTTGCGATGCAGATAAATGCACTGTATCATTGTCCGGCAGTGCTGATAAATCCTTTTACAACGCCGTTTATCGCCTTTCCGGATATTCCGGAATTTATGCGTGGATATATGCGTCTGACGGCGAATCTGGCAGAGTTTGAACCTGCTTCTGCTTATGCTGTTATCGGCGAAAAAGATGATATGATTCAGACACATGATTTTATCAAAGATTTACTGGGTGCAGAACATTGTGTACTCGTGCCGGATGGCGGTCATCCGGGTTCTACCCTGCCACTAGAAGAAATTTTCCGGGAACATGGCAGAGTATTTTTCGGCAACTAACAGCAAAAGCTGTTAAATATAAACTGGAGGTTTACTCATGGACAAAACACTGAAAAAACAGCTCATGAAAACAGCTGTCAATGTCCGCATGGGTGTTCTGACAGGAACATTTCATGCAAAATCCGGTCATCCGGGCGGTTCACTCTCGATTGCTGACCTGCTGACTTATCTGTATTATAACAAGATGAATGTCAATGCCCAGAATCCTGATGACGAAAACCGTGACAGACTGGTGCTCTCGAAAGGTCACACTGCTCCGGCATTATATGCCGTACTGGCTGAAAAAGGCTATTTCGATAAGAAAGAACTGGAAAGTCTGCGTCATATTGGCGCACTGTTACAGGGACATCCCTGCATTCACATTCCGGGTGTGGATATGTCCAGCGGTTCTTTAGGTCAGGGCATTTCCGCCGCCTGCGGTATGGCTCTCGCCGGAAAACTCAACAAGAAAGACTATCATGTATATACCATCTTAGGCGACGGCGAAATTGAAGAAGGTCAGGTATGGGAAGCCGCTATGTTCGCTTCTCATTACAAGCTGGATAATCTGACTGCAATTGTCGATAATAACGGTCTCCAGATTGACGGCAAAATTACAGAAGTCTGCTCTCCCGAACCCATTGACGAAAAGTTCAGAGCATTTGGCTGGCATGTGATTGTTGTGGATGATGCTCATGATTTCGATAAGATTGATGAGGCTTTCAAAGAAGCGGAAACCATCACCGGAAAGCCTGTGGCCATCATTCAAAAGAGTGTTAAGGGCAAAGGGGTTTCCTTCATGGAAAATCAGGTATCATGGCACGGCTCTGCGCCTAATGCAGAACAGTATGAACAGGCTATGAATGAGCTGAAAGCAGCTCTGGCAGAACTGGAGGCGTAATTATGGCTGATGTAATCAAAAAGGCTACCAGAGAAAGCTACGGCGAAGCTCTGAGAGATTTAGCAGAAAAATATCCGAAACTTGTCGTTCTGGATGCTGACCTTGCTGCTGCTACCAAGACAGGCATTTTCAAGAAAGCATATCCGGACAGATTCTTTGACTGTGGTATCGCAGAAGCCAATATGATGGGGGTTGCTGCCGGATTAGCAGCATCCGGAATGATTCCGTTTGCGAGCACATTCGCCATGTTCGCCGCCGGAAGAGCTTATGAAATTGTGAGAAACTCTATCGGCTATCCGCATCTGAATGTCAAAATCGGCGCAACACATGCCGGCATTTCCGTCGGTGAAGACGGTGCTACTCATCAGTGTAATGAAGATATTGCTTTAATGCGTACAATTCCGGGCATGACAGTCATTGTTCCGAGCGATGATGTCGAAGCAAAAGCAGCTGTGGAAGCTGCCATTCTGCATGAAGGGCCTGTTTATATGCGATTCGGCAGATTAGCCGCTCCGGTGCTCAATGACCCGGCAACTTACAAGTTTGAACTTGGCAAGGGCATCACACTCAGAGAATCTGATAAGGATGAAATCACAATTGTGGCAACTGGTCTGATGGTCGGCGAAGCAGTCAATGCATCTGATGCGCTCAAAGCCGAGGGCATTTCTGCAAGAGTGATTAATATCCACACTATCAAGCCTCTTGATAAAGAGCTTATCTGCAAAGCCGCCAAGGAAACGGGCAGAATTGTCACTGTTGAAGAACACAGCATTATCGGCGGTCTGGGCAGTGCAGTCGCTGACTGTGTAACAGAATGCTGTCCCGTTCCGGTAACAAAAATCGGCGTCAATGATGAATTCGGTCATTCCGGCCCTGCGGTTGACCTGCTGAAAGAATTCGGACTTTCCAGCGAAAATATTATTACAACCGTCAAGAAAGTGCTGAACAAGTAAGAAAAAACAAAAAGCCTGACTTCTGAAACCAGAAGTCAGGTGTTTTTTTAATTCAGGCCATGTTCACCGAGCCATTTTTGAATTAAATCTGCAATTTCCTGATTATTCTTTTCCTGAAACAGAAAATGCGAATTCCCCATGATACCTTCTTCCGGAAGGTCAACAACCGTGCAGTCTCCGCCGTCTTCCCGGTACTGTTCTGCAAAGGCAGTGACTTTCTCGTGAACTTCCTGCCAGTATTCCGTAGAAGCAAGTTCCGAATCGCCGTCTTCGATATAATCGCCGAAATAAATCACAATCGGAATATTAGCTTCTATCAGTTTCTGATACTGCACGGAACTGGTATTTGGTACACTGATAGGCTCAATGGCAACGACTGCGGAAAGATTTTCAACTGACAAATCCCATGCAACAGAACACCCCTCACCGTGCGCCATGAAAATGGCTTTATTTCCGGTCATATTCTGAACGTCGCTCATAACTTCGCCCAGTGCCTTGGAAATCACGACTTTATCATAATTTCCGGTATTTGGAGTCGCCTGACGTAAAAACTGATTCAGGGAATCGTTATCGTCCGGAAACTGTGATTTCGGATTAGTTTTGCCATCCGTTTCACCGATTCGGTAGTAAGTGTACCAAGCCTGGTCGCCCGGCTGATATTTTGTGGCAGTTTCGGGATATTCCAAATCATCCTCATAATAATATTCTTCTGATTCGTCATCATATTTTCTAAGGTCGCCGTACCACATATCGAGGTCGGTATCTTCAGAAATTTCGGTTGTTGCGCCTGCTTCGCCTCTCCGGGGCTGGTCAACTAAGAACGCGCTGTAGCCTTTTTTCAGGAACAATTCAGAAAAGCCTTCTCTGCCGTCAGGAGTAGTCATCCAGCACATGCGCGACTGCCGATAGCCATGCAGATAGACTATCGGATTGCCGTTATCTTCCGCAGGAATCTGATAGAATACGTTAGCATGGTCAACATGCGCGGTATTTCCGGCTCTGGTTTTATCTTTCCAGCTTTGCTGAGGGTCATAATCGCCTCCGACAGCACTTGTGACAATTCCTCCGGAAGAAAACATTCCCTGCTGTACAATGCAGAGTGCATCAACAGACTGTGTTTCGGTCTGAGCAGGGGCTTCTGTTTCGGTAATTTCTTCTGTAACGGCTTCTGCGGTTTCCTGTGTATTTTCGGCAGAAGTTCTTTCATTACATGCCGTCACTGCTGATGCGAGCATCAAAGCAGACAGCAATACGGCAAACTGTTTTGTTTTTCTCATCAATCTGCACCCTTTCTTTTGCATATCTTTCTGATTTTTATTATAACACACACAAAAAACAAATGCAACGGCTATTCTGAAATTCAACAGATTGGATTATTTCAGATTTAAAAAGTGCATAATTTGTAGCAAAATGTCAAATCAGCTGAAATTCGGAGAAAAATCGCCTAAATCACAGAAAAGACAATGTTCCGGAAGCTGAACTGTCAGTGACAGATGATAATTCTGTTCTGTGAGGTCAGCCGTCGGAATGTACAGAGACCAGCCGTTATCAAGAATTTCTTCGGATTGGAGCTTATCTGCTTCATAGCAGTTATATGCCCGGTAAGAATGCGCAGTTCCGGAAGCATCTGTGAGTGTGAAGAAATATTCCGGTGCGGTGATAAGTTCTTCTGGGAGTTCTGCTGTTCCGTAAAATT
>SVNI01000138.1 GCA_015066975.1 Ruminococcus sp.
AACATCATGAGTACAAAAAAAAGAACAGCTCTTGCATTTGATTTCGGCGCATCCAGCGGACGTGCCGTGCTGGCACATTATGAAAATGACTCTATCCGGCTGGAAGAAATTCACAGATTCCCGAATCAGCCCGTTTCTTATCACGGACACCTGTACTGGGATGTACTCGGACTGTTTCAGGAAATCAAGAACGGCATCCGGAAAGCTTCTCAGAACGGCGGTTTTGACAGTATCGGCATTGACACATGGGGAGTCGATTACGGCCTGATTGACAAACACGGCCAACTGCTGGGAAATCCATACCATTACCGCGATACCAGAACAGCCGGACTTCCGGAAAAATCAGCAGAACTCATTCCGCCGGAAAAGCTCTACATGCTGACTGGAAATCAGATTTTAAATATCAATACAGCATTTCAGCTTCTGGAGCAGAAACAGAATGCACCGGAACTGCTCGAAAATGCACAGGCTTTTCTGCTGATGCCGGATTTATTCGCCTATCTGCTGACAGGGGATATTTCTTCAGAATTATCCATTGCCGGAACAACGCAGTTATGCAATCCATATTCAGGAGGCTGGTCAGGCGAAGTGATAAAAGCTTTCGGCCTGCCGGAACATATCTTTCCGGCAATGGCACAGACAGGAACAGTCAAAGGCATGTTATCGGAAGAAATCTGTCAGGAATTAGGTGTTCCGTCTGTTCCGGTTATTGCCGTATGCGGACATGATACACAATGTGCCTCGGCATCCATTCCGGCACTCGACCGGAAGCCGTTTGCCTTTATCAGCTGCGGAACATGGGCACTGTTCGGCACGGAACTGAAAAAGCCTGTTATCAATGCAGAATCTGCTTCTTTAGGTATCTCCAACGAAATCGGCTTTGAGAATACTGTTACATTCCTGAAAAATATCACCGGAACATGGCTTTTGCAGGAACTCCGCCGGACATTGCAGAATCAAGGGAAAGACTATTCCTATGCAGATTTGGAGAAAATGGCTGTTTCTGCCGAAGGATGCCAGAGATTCATTGATGTGGATGCTCCAGCATTTTCGACTCCGGGGGATATGGCAGTCAGAGTGCGTGACTGGTGCAGTGAAAGCGGTCAGCCTGTTCCGGCGGATATTCCAGATGTCCTGAGATGTATCTATGAAAGTCTGGCCTGCCGTTTCCGTGATGCGCTGGATGAGATTCAGCACTGTACTAATCAGAAATGCGAAAAAATTTATATGCTCGGCGGTGGTGTGAAAGACAGGCTCTTGTGTCAGTTGACGGCAGATGCCTGCCGGATTCCGGTCTGCACGGGTTCGGATGAAGCAACCGCTTACGGCAATGCTGTGATTCAGTTGATAGCATCCGGTGCTGTTCCTGATTTGCTGGAAGCCCGCTGGCTGATTGCAAAATCTATCAAATCAAAAACATACACACCGAATCCTCAGAATTCCGGTATGTATGAAAACTATCAGAAATTATTTAAATAATATAAATAATTTAATTTTCAGAAAGAAGTGTGATTAAGATGTATCCTAAAATTGGTATTCGTCCTATCATTGACGGACGGCAGAAAGGCATTCGTGAAAGTCTCGAAGAACAGACCATGAACATGGCGAAATCTGCAAAGGCTTTAATCGAAAGTGAAATTTTCTATCCTGACGGCACTCCGGTAGAGTGTGTGATTGCGCCTTCTACTATCGGGGGCGGTGCAGAAGCCTACAAGTGTGAAGAATTCTTCTCGACACAGAATGTCTGCGCTACACTGTCGGTAACTCCGTGCTGGTGCTACGGAAGCGAAACCATGGATTTGAATCCGCTGACTGTCAAGGCAGTATGGGGATTTAACGGTACAGAACGCCCCGGTGCTGTGTATCTTGCCGCAGCTATGGCAGCACATACACAGAGAGGCCTTCCGGCTTTTGCTATCTATGGCCGTGATGTACAGGAAGCTGATGATACTACCATTCCGGATGATGTCCGCGAAAAAATTCTCAGATTCGCAAAATGTGCCCTTGCTGTCGGCCTGATGAGAAATAAAGCCTATGTCAATATAGGCGGTGTAGCAATGGGTATCGGCGGTTCTTACTGCAATAACGATTTCTTCCAGAAATATCTTGGCATCCGTGCCGAATGGGTCGATATGACAGAAGTCCTCAGAAGAATCAATCTGGAAATCTACGACCATGATGAATTTGAGAAAGCTTATAAATGGACTATGGATAACTGCCCCATGGGATTCGACTGCAATGCAGAACCCCTTCCGGCAGAACATCAGGAGGAAAACTGGGAATTCGTTGTCAAGATGACCCTGGTTATCCGTGATATCATGCTCGGAAACGAAAAGCTTGCCGAAATGGACTGGCTCGAAGAAAGCCGGGGAAGAAACGCTATCTTAGGCGGTTTTCAGGGTCAGAGACAGTGGACGGACTGGCTGCCGAACGGTGACTTCTCCGAAGCAATTCTGAATTCCACATTCGACTGGAACGGCAAAAAACAGCCGACACTGCTTGCAACAGAAAACGATACTTTGAACGGTGTTTCCATGCTGTTCGGTCATCTGCTCTCGAACCGTGCAAGCCTGTTTGCTGATGTAAGAACTTACTGGAGTCCTGAGGCTGTAGAGCGTGTTACCGGAATCAAGCCGACAGGTCTGGCTGAAAATGGTTTTATTCATCTGATTAATTCCGGTTCGGCTGCGCTGGATGCTACAGGTCTGGCAACGGACGAAAACGGCACACATCTGATGAAAAAATGGTGGGATATCACAGACAAGGATATCGAAGCTATCACAGATGCTGTTGACTGGTGTCCGGCAAATCTGGGATATTTCAGAGGCGGTGGCTTTTCCTCCCATTTCAGAACACAGGCCGAAATGCCTATGACTATGATGAGAGTGAATATCATCAACGGTACACAGCCTGTTCTTCAGATTGCAGAAGGCTGGACTGCTGTACTCCCTGAAGAAATCCACAGCGTTCTGGATAAGAGAACTGACCCCACATGGCCGACGACATGGTTTGTACCTCGTCTGACGGGAACAGGAGCATTCAAGGATGTTTATACTGTCATGGCAAACTGGGGAGCGAATCACGGTTCGATTACTTACGGACATATCGGAAAAGATTTGATTACTCTCGCTTCTATGCTGAGAATTCCGGTATCTATGCATAATGTGGATGATGATGAAATTTTCCGTCCGCACACATGGTCTGCATTCGGCACAAAGGATTTGGAATCCGCTGACTACAGAGCTTGTAAAGAATTCGGGGCTTTGTATAAGGGCTGAGATAACAGAACAGACTGCTGATTGCTACAGCAGTCTGTTATTTTTATATTAAATTTCCTGCATGGTCAGGAAATATCCGGAAATATGCTGAAAGGAATCCGGAATTTCCTGTTGATGGATGAGAAAATGTCTGTCTGTGCCGTTGCAGTTGATTTGATATTCCTGTGTTTCCAGGTTGATAGGAATCAAATATTTTTCTTTCCATTCCTGATAATTGAACTTTTCAGTATGTTTGGAAGAAATGCCGGAAAGTTCTTCAAACAGATGATTCATCCGGAAAACTTTCCCGTCAGAGGAGAATACAGCCGTCGGGAACGGCAGGTTCTGCACGGCAGTCCACAGAGTATTCTGATAAAACCATGCATCTGATTCATTCTTGAGATTTTTCATCAGGATTGTGAATCTTTTTTTGACGATTTCCGCACTTTCACCGGCAGGCCATAAAGCCTCCAGCTTATTCAGGTATTTGTCAGCATCTACAGCATATCCGCAGTAAACAAGCTTAAGATTCTGTTTCCGGAAAGAAACGGCTGTACGGAGCAGGGACATTTTATCTGTAATAAATACGGCTGTCATATCATCAGGAACAGCATTTTTATTTTCGGCAGTGGGAAGAAATTCTGCATCAATACCTGCCGGAAGTGCTGTTTCCTTAACAGCATTTTCGACAGCTTTGTCATACATGCTTAGAAAAATCTTTAACCGGAATTGTATCATTTGTGTTTCCTCATTTCTTGTTTGATAATTAATGTTATTTTATTATAACATAGGATTCATGTACGAATCAACCGCTTTTTTTTAAAATTATATGAATATCGGGAACAGGATATTTTAATAGGCTGTTAAAATAAAATCACGGATTATGCGAAATTTTATCATGATTTTCATACAGGATACGCACAGAATAATCCTGAAATAATACAGCGTCTGCAAACGCTGTCAGAATTGCTTTTCTCATGATTCTATCATAGCATAAAATAAAAGAATTGTCAAGTGTTTCTGAAAAAATGAAACTATAAATAAAACATTGACAAGCCATGAAAAATATGTTAAAATAAAAATACTGAAAAACTATCAGCAAATTACTATGGAGGGTTTTGTTTATGAAAAAACATGTGCTGAAAAAAATAGCACTTTCTGCAATAATGACGGGTTCTTTATTGCTGAATATGTCTTCTGCTCTGCCGGTT
>SVNI01000139.1 GCA_015066975.1 Ruminococcus sp.
TGCCGTCTGTTTCACCATGCTGTTCTGTATGTGTATCGCTGTCGGATTCTCCCTTCTGAAGAGAAAGGGTACGCTTAGAAATTGTTGCACAACCATCTCTGATATGAATTGCGTGATTGATTTTCTCCTGAATATCTGTTTCTGAAACAGGACGACAAAGAATCATGACAGTATAATTCTGTCCGTTCAAACTGCGCATCAGCGCAGAAATATCTTTGTACTGATGTTCGCCTTCGATTTTCAAAGCTGGAATTCCGCTAATACAACCAACGTAACGGTCTTTTTCCTGTTTGCTATAATTCAGGGAATTTGCAAAACGGGAACTGTATTTTTCCATTTTTACACCAGGAAGCAGACCTTCCATCATTGTTCTAATTACAGCATTATCCGAACTAGGACTGATGCCAAGTACTAGTGAAGTGGTGTTTCCATCGCTGACAATACCATAGCATACTGCCTGGCCGATACTATAGGCAGCTGTGAAAAGTTTTTTCATTTTTTCAGAAAAATAAGCAAATTTATCCTCTACATGATAAATATTACACTCACAAAGACGATAGAACGTAAAAGAATTCAGCAAAGCAAGAGAATCCTCCTGCTCAATATTCTGAATTTCACGTTCTGTCAAATGACTGAGTGCATAGGACGGCGAAAAAGTCTGAACATAATCGCCAAGATATTCTCCAAGTTTTTTTGTATCTTGCTTAAACTCAGCAGGCAATGCAATCTGTGTGTCCATTATTTTTTCAGCCCCTGTTCCAGTTCCATGACCCTCTGGTCATAGTACGTTTCAATTGTCCTAATCCACTGCATCATGGAAAGCTTCACGTTTTTGAGGTATGTTTCAATCACATCATTGATATTGAAGGTATTTTGTTCCTGTTTTTTACTGTTGATTGTATAGTACATGATTGCCGCAATCACAATTGAAACACCTATCGGAGTGAGACTGCTGGCTGCAATGGAAATCACACCACCAGCAACAGTCACCGCTCCGGCAGCAATCAACGGTTCTAGCTGTGTCTGGCTTTCTGTATAATCTATTTTGGCAGGTACTTCAAAACTGAACTTTTTATTCAAATCATTCAGAATATTCAGGCTTCTGAAAGCAGCTTCATTTTCAATTTTCTGGTATAATTCGCCTGAGAGAGTTTTTTCGGACAGCATATTATAGATACTGGTAATCATCATTTTGCTGACACCAGACATTTTATTAGCAGTTGCAGAAGCTACCTGTTCAATCACCTGCTGATTTGGCAGATGATTCTGAATACTTCTTTCTGCACCAGAACGCACCTCATTCAAAGTTTTATCGATATAATTTTCCAGTTTTTTCTTATCAGTTTCAGTTAACATAATTTTCTAGTTCTCCTTTCAGAGTATTGATATGTTCAATACCTTGTGCAAGCATATCTACTTTTTGTTCCAACTGCGCAACCGTTTCCAGAATTTTCTCATTATTTTCCTTATCTTCTTCCAGCTTCTGATATTCGCTTTGAAGTTCATCTCTATGTTCTGACAGCTTTTCAGTATACATATCCAGCGTACTGTTTGCATAAGCTACGGCATTTGTAAGCATGGTATCAACGATTTCTTCCAGTCTGTTGCTGATGCTGTCAGCAACAATTCTGACATGGTCTTTTAAACGGTGATAAGGCACTTTTTCAATGGACTTAAAAGTAAAACCATGTTCAATTTCATGATAACCAGAAGTTTCTTCTTTTGCTGTCTCATTTAACTTATCAAAATCTGCCTCTGTAAAATTAGGAGAATAAGCTTCTGCCTGAATCATAGAGGGAGCATCAGTAATTGCAATCAATGCATCATTGCATTCTTCAATTACACGTTTTGCAATTTCTTCACGAAAATCTTTGGAATCATCAATTGCATCCATTGTCATTGTCCGCATACGAAGAAATGTATCATCTGTAATAGCACTTTCACTCAGGTTGCAAAATTCCTGAATCTGTGTTAGATATTCTTGTTTTTTCTCTTCTGCTTCTTTTAAAATAATTCCTTCTCCTGAAATAGGGTCAAGATATTTCATACGAATATTACTGACACCTTTATCCATTCTGTTATAAACTTCATCAATTTCCTGCTTTTTCTGCATAATTCTTTCAGCGAATGCCTGCGGGTCAGAAGCAGTTTCCTGTGTGGTAGCAAGCATATCACTGTAAAGTGCATGAAAACGCTGATATTCTGCAATTAAATTATCCAGAAATTCTATCAGCTGAATGTAATTTGCCTGTCGTGCGAATTTTTCCATTGCATTCTGGACACTCAAGAAATTGGATTCTGTTTCCATTCTTTCACTGAATCTTTCCATACTGCCTCTTGCACGAAGCCAGCAATTGGAAGCAGGAGCGAAATCTGCGTTATTTCTGTCAAGTTCATCAAAGAAATCCTCAATTTTTTCTACTGTTTCCAACTCACGGCACTGATTCAGAAACAGTTGCATCTTGCTGTCCACACAGATGATTTTTTCTTCCGGAATATCATTTTTATACATAGCAATAGCCTGTTCTCGAAGACGTTCAAATTCGTATCCCTGAAGATTGGCTTTTCCGGTAAATACCAGAAACAGACATTCTTTTGTTTTATTTGTACAATTATTCCGCATAAAGTTCATGAAAGAAGAGGATTCCAAAGCCTGACCAGAAAGTGATTTGACAAAAATAATTGCATTCGCCTGGTTAATATAATCTTCTGCAATTTTTCCGACATTACCGCCTGCACCAACACCAGGGCTGTCAATAATTGTAATTCCCTGCATTTCTTCTGGAAGTGGGTAGATAATTTCAATTTCTGTGATAATGTTTCCCCAGTTCTGCTGATTCTCACGAATATATTCCTTAATCAATTTACTGTATTCGTTTTCATTCAAATTGAAGATATTATCCTTCATTTCTTCTTTGATAAAGCCGTCTAAAATTTTTTGAGGAATCTCTTTTCCTTTATATTTAATTAAAATTTCGTGATTAATGGTAGTAACCGGAATACTTCTGTATTTATCAGAGATAGCTGCATGTTCTTTGAGGAAATTTCTGATTTCCTCAGCACCAGAACGTCTTGTTTCACCACCTCCGGCAGCTTTTGCTATCAAGGTAAATTCATCATTGCTGCCACGTCTTATCTTGATGATAGCACTTGTACATTGTCTGACATCCATAGGAACAACTTCCATCCCAAGATAGGCATTAATAAAAGTAGATTTGCCGCTTTTAGCTTCTCCGAGAATCATAAGATTAAACACTTCATCCTTGATTTTCTGTGCCTGTCTTTCAATGCTTTCATCTACATTTTTTCCTGTTTTTCTGCACATATCGACAAATTCATCGTATATAGAAAGAACTTGTTTTTTATATTGCTTATAATTTCTTTCAATCATAATTTTCTTCCTTCACTGATAGTCTACAAATTTTCAAAAGCACTACTTGGCCTAACTTACATTATGTATATTTTACCACATTTGTAAGCATACGTCAAGTGCTTTTCAATACATTTAGCCAGATTATTATTTTAAATTTTTTGTGAATGCTCACTTTTAATTCCAAGTTCTTTCTTTTTCCGTTCTATCATTTCTTTCAGCTTGCTTTCCACATAAGAGAGAAGTTGTTTTTGCTCCTGATGATAATTCTCATCTATGATTCTGCTTAGTCCGACAAATAATCTGAACGACGTTTCTGCAAACATCTGATTCTGATGCTCCTGCATAGTTTCAAGCAGTCTTTGAGCATAGCCGTTTCCGCCTTCTGCTGCCTGATTCAGAAGTGCCATTGCTCTGACCGGATTCCGATATTCTGTATTTTTCAGAAGGAATCTTGCGAGCAAATAGGCAGCATACAAATCACTATCTTCAGCACATTCAGAAAGCAGTTTCAATCCTCGCTGAGTATCTTTCAGAATATTTTCGCCTGAAAGAAGTTCTTTGCCGAGCATCCTCTTTGCATCTGAATTTCCAGCTTGTGCTGACAGGGAAAGATATTTTTCTGCCTTTTCCGGATTCTGTTCCGCTCCGATGCCGCAGCAGAACATCTTTCCAATCTGATACTGCAGACCTGCTTTGATTTTCTTCGCTTTGGGTTCGAGAAGTATCATCTCGTGCAGTGCTTTCCCATAGTACTGATATGATTTTTCTGCATTCGGTTCTCCGAGAAAATCGCTCCTGTAAATTTTTCCTAAATCGAGCAGAGCAAGGATATTTCCATTCTTTGCCTCGTTGATGAGCAGTCCAAAGCAGTTCTTTTTCTCCTGTTCTATTAGATTCGTTTTTTTAAGCAGTTCATGAGCCTTTCTATAATCTTCTGACCATTCCGGCTGATAGTAAATATCCTCTGTCAGTTCACTCATATCAAGATTGTCCGGCTGTCCAAGCATGATGAGACTGTCCATTTTCAGCACATTCCGGATAATCATATTTCTGACTGAAT
>SVNI01000140.1 GCA_015066975.1 Ruminococcus sp.
ACCCTCACCACCATTTGTTTTTCTTTAGTATACCACATTTTGATTCTTGTGTATACTGGTAAATTCACAATTTTTTTGTTCATTTTTTTCACTTTCAACATTATGGAATTTTTGAGGGACTGAATAGTTACCTCCTTTTTATGAATTTTTTTAATAATCAAGATGATGTTACGGAGGTACTGCACCGCTATGAGCTGCGGTGCAGACCGTACATGATAAAGCTCCTGCGGGCATGGGGACTTCTGTTTTTCAGCCGTGTGAAAAAGTATCTTTATGAGAAATTCTGGAAATCCATATCTGGTCGCCATAGTCTTTTTCACCAGGAATGCCGATAGCATCGGCACGACACCGCTGACAGTGCCGGAATACATCAATATATTCCTGAGCCCGAAGCCTTGCACCGTCAATCTGTACACAGGTCGGAGCTGGATAATCTTTTAATTCGTGCTGAGGAATCAGCGGAATGATATTATAGATAGAAGCTCCGGCTGCTTTGACTGTTTTTGCAATTTCTTCAATATGATTATCATTAATGCCGATAACCAGAACGGTATTGACTTTAATTGTAATGCCGGCGGCACTGACTTTTCGGATGCCTTCGAGCTGATTCCGGATTAAGATTTCAGCGGCTTCGACACCGGTATAATGCGTTCCGTGCCACAGAATGCCTCTGTTGAGCTTAGCTTCGATTTCGGGGTCAACAGCGTTGACAGTTACAGTCAAAGAATCAATATCAGCATCAATAACTTCCTGTGCTTTTTCAGCTAACAATAATCCGTTTGTACTCATGCATTTTACCAAATCCGGAAAATGTTCTTTTATCAGCCGGAAGGTTTTCAGAGCATCATCAGAAGCGAGAGTATCGCCCGGCCCTGCAATACCTGCAACTTTAATCGCCGGACAGAGTTCCAGAGATTTCTGAATCACTTCAATGGCTTCTTCCGGCTGAATTACTGTAGAAGCCACGCCGGGACGCTGTTCAAAATCGTTGATTTTTCTGTCACAGAACCGGCATTCGATATTGCATATCGGACTGATTGGAAGATGAATGCGTCCGGTCTGGTTACGTTTTCCTCTGGCATAGCAGGGATGTTTGTCTGTTAATTCTTCATATGAGATTGCCATGCGTCCACCTCCCAGATTTTATCTTTCAGGATTTTTTCAAGAACCGCATCAATCAGAAACGGCGATTCATAGACCAGCATTCCATGATTTTCGAGATAATCAGAAGCTCCGTTTCCGATTTTGGCGACAAGAACCGCCTGTATATCGCAGAGTGTTTTCAGAACCGCATCAAAATTGTGTTCGCTGTGTTCATGACCTTGACAGACTCTTGTAACCGTTCTGGATTCCAGATATTGCCATGTATTTTCATCTGTATCCAGTTCGGCAATATGAAATTTTTCCGCATGGCCGAAATGCTGATTAATCACAATGCCATCTGTAGAAGCAACAGCAACACGGAATTTCATAAGCAATCACCTCTTATTCAAAAATATCAAAATGAGTTTTCATATCCTGATAAATACTTTCTTCGGGATATATTTCCAGCACCTGAGAAAGTGCGGTCTGATAAATTTCTGTATTATAATGCGGTTCGATATCATAATCCTCAATCAGACCAAGTGAAACAATATCCTCTTTCAGTCTGAGAGTTGCCTGCTTGTCGGGGTCAGGGTGAGAACTGCTGAATCCGCCGTACACTTCAATTTCAATCAAATCCGGCTGAATGTCGATATATTTTGCAACATCTTCAATAGTTTCCTCATGATTTTCCTGTGTGAACTGATAGGCACGAATCATAGCACGTTCAAATGCAATATAAGTATTCGGAGATTCTGCAAGCTGTGTCCCTGTGGCAACCTGACGGCAGCACGGCTGGTTTTCAAACTGTGCGAAATCTTTATCATAATATACTACCTCATAGCCCTGACTTTTTGCAAGGGAAGCATAGGGTGAATATACTGAGCAGGCATCAATTTCATCATTGGAGAGTGCCGCATAAGCATTACTCTGACTGTCGAAATACACAAGATTAACTTGGTCTTCACCTTCGCCGATACCAATTCCGGCATCACGGAGCAGAAGCCGGAGTTCCAAATCGTCCATTGTATTTTTGGCAACAGCAACATTTTTTCCCTGCAAGATAGTATAATCCCAGCTTTCAAGATTCTGTGTAAATTCTGATTTAATAACATAGCCGTGACCATTTGTCATTGCACCGCCGAAAATCGTCAAATCATGGTCAGCCGCCTGCATGGTGATTGACGGAACAGAACCAATCAGAGCAGCATCCAGTTTGCCGGATTCCAGACCGGAGGCCAGTTCCGTACCATTGGCAAGCTGTGTCAGAGTGACATCAAGTCCCTCATCAGCAAAGAGACCTTCTTCTTTAGCGACAAATGCGAGCAGATGGGCTGTTGAATTCAGATGACCGACTTCAAGTTTTGTTTTTTCGGGTGTACCATATTCCGGAACAGCATTTGTTTCCGGCTGAACAGCCGCTTCTGTCTGAGCAGCAGTTTCTTCCTGTACCTGTGTTTCTGCCGGAACGGAATTTTCTGCCGTGCCGGACTGTCCGCAGGCCGTCAGAAATGCGGATAATAATACAATCGGTGTGAATATATATTTTTTTCTCATAAATCTTACTCCTTTTCTGTCTGTTGATTTTATGTTAATTTCCGGCAACAGATGCCGTGTAGATATCCTCCAGCAGCCGGAGGCCGCCACGATAGCCGATATAACTGCCGTTAATCACGACTTTTTCAGAAGACGGTGCAGCAATTTCAATCAGAAGGGCATTTTTCCGTTTTGCAACATCTCCCTCCCATGTCGAGCCGAGAATCAGCGGGACGCTCTGCCCGAATTCCGCAGTATCAAGAGACTGTTCCACAAGATAGCCATCTTCCAGATATTCCGGCTCAACAGAAACACCCTCTGAGAGATTCCGGAACTGTTCTGTAATAGCTTCCCGAAAACGTTCCGGCGGATTGTCTGTAATAATCTGCTTGACCGGAACAAGCCCTATCTGGTCGGCTAAGAATTTGGAATATGCTAAATTTGTCGCACTGTCGCCCACAACGGAAAACCGTGACGGCAGTCCGAACCAGTATTCCGAAAACAAATCCGCAAATGAATCCAGAAAATAATAATATAATTCGGCTTCTTCTTTGATGAATTTTTCTGCTTTTTTGTTATCAATGCCAGAAAATTCGACTACCTGACGAATAAAAGCAGTCGTGGCTTCTTCTCCGATGGGAATCACCGGAATGTGCAGATACGGCTGATTGTATTTTTCTTTGAGATGTTCTGCAATGCCGACACCTACCCACGGTGAAACGACCAGATTAAACTGTGCTTCCGGAATTTTTTTCCATTCCTTTGCACCGCCGCTCTGCGGGCCAAACAGGACATTCACCTGAAAACCGCTTGCTTTCAGAATACGGACAAGTTCCAGATAATCTCCTCGCCAGTTAGTATTGAAATAGGGTGTTTCAAACCAGAGATTGAGCAGGCCTTTTTTCTTGGGTGTGTCCGGTTTTTCGCCGACATACTGGTCAATAACTGCCTTGACAACGATTTCGTGACCGTTCAGGTTTGTGCCTTTAAAGCCGCCTGTTTCGGCAGCAACGACCGGATAGCCGGCTTCCTGATATTTCCGGACAACAGAGCCGACATCATCACCGACCAGTTCACCGGAACAGCCTGTCAGAACGACAAACAAATCGCCGCTGTATAACGCAAGCGTAGACTGAATCAGAGCATCCAGCTTTTTCGCACCACCGAAGACAATATCATTTTCTCCTACATTGGTACTCGGAATATTGCCGCCGCCTGCACCTGTTGCGCCCTGAAAGCCGTTCAGAAAACTAAGATGAAAATATTGCTTGTACATGCATCCCGGCCCACAATTGGAAATCGGAACAGCACCCTTGATTGCTACTACAGAATACGCACCGCCGACAGTGCAGCCAAAATGCGGATGGGTAATTGCACCATGTTTTTTTGTTTTCTTTGCCATGATTTATTTCCCCTTTCTTTTTTTGTTAAGATTTACACGTTCGTTCAGAATTTCCGGCTGATGTGCCAGCAGAAACGGGTCTGTCTGCGAACGCCACCAGTCATTGTAGGGGCTTCTTGCATGACGTGAAAGCACCTGATTAAATTTCTTCCGGCTGAGAATGTCAAGCAGCGTTTCTCCCGTCCGGATAATGCCGTCATAGCCGACCGGATAATGTTCATCACCCATTGCAAGTGACGGAATTCCCAGCTTGGCAGCCTCCGGAGCGAGCCCCTGATGACGGATAATCACAAAATCTGTATGCACTCTTTTGAATAATGCATTCAGCTGATAAGGCTGTGTCTTGCTGACTGTAA
>SVNI01000005.1 GCA_015066975.1 Ruminococcus sp.
TTTAAAGCTCAGGGCTTCCATGTGCGTATATCTTGCCATGTTTTCGAGTACGCCCTTTGCCTGACGAAACAAAACGGAAACATTCTTGTAATCGCCGGTGAATGCACCGCCGATATGCTTTCTCTGTTCGGGGAGTTTTTCAGTTTCGTCATAATTGGAAACATAATTCCTGTCGAAGAAAACTCTTGCGCCCTCGAAAATCGAGAATTCGCTGTAATAACGCAGATTTTCAGAAACAGCCTTGACCAGATTCGGCAGAAGTGAAGAACGGATAAAGCGTTCTGTCGGAGAAGGCGGTGTGGAAATGGCCAGCATACCTTCTGTATTCTGGAGTACCGCATTGACATAATTATCTTCCATCCACGGATAAGTGAACACTTCCTGCATACCGCATCTGAAAGAGAGATATTCTTTTATCTTGCGTTCCAAATCGATATCAAGCTGATTGATAGCACCAGTAAAAGAAGTGGTAATTTTTTCGCCGTCAAAGTTTTCATAGCCGTACATACGGGCGACTTCTTCCATGATATCATCTTTGATGGAAATATCACCAGTCGAACGCCACGTCGGCACAACAACATGCATATTATCGCCGTCGAATGTCACAGAAAAGCCCAGTCTGCCGAGCAGGTTTGTCAGAGTTTCCTGTGTGAATTCTTTGCCGAGGCGGTGTTCCAGCCAGCTTACAGGCACATCAATTTCCTTCTGAACCAGCTTTTCCGGATAGGTATCGGAAAAGGCCTTGACTTCCATTTCCGGATAGATTTCCTTAAATAATTCCATTGCCATAGAAAGTGCCTGGTCACAGCGTTCGGGGTCGATAGCCTTTTCATATCTTGCAGAAGCTTCAGTTCTGTTTTCGTATCTGAGTGCAGTTCTTCTGATGCCTGCGGCATTAAAATTAGCGACTTCCAGAATGACTTTATTGGTTTCCGGCAGAACGGAATCTTTAGAACCGCCCATCACGCCAGCCAATCCGACAGCACTTTCTGTATCAGCGATAACTAAATCATCAGCAGTCAGATTTAATTTTTTATCATTCAGGAGCAGTAATTCTTCCTGTTCGGAAGCTCGGCGAACGACGATATTTCCCTTGATATGGTCGGCATCAAACGCATGTGTCGGCTGACCGGTTGCCAGCATTACATAATTGGTGATATCAACAAGTGCGTTAATCGGGCGCATACCGACTTTCCAGATTCTGTTCTGTATCTGCCAGGGAGAAGCTTTCACGGACAGATTTTCAATTTCTGCGCCGATATATCTGGGGCATCTTTCAGAATCCTGTACATCCACTTTCATTGCCGGAAGACCGGAAGCATCAAATTTCGGGATTTCTTTCAGGGGCAGACTGTACAGAGCTGCGATTTCGCGGGCGATTCCGTAATGTCCCCATAAGTCGGGACGGTTTGTCATAGATTTATTATCAATTTCGAGAATAATATCATTCAGGTCGAGGGCATCTGCTAAAGACGTTCCGGCAGGAACATCAAATGCAGACAGGTCAGTAATTTCGGCTTCTTCCTTAGCAGGGAACAAATCTGTCAGACCGATTTCGGAAGATGCGCAAATCATGCCGAAGCTTTCGACACCGCGGAGCTTTGCATTCTTGATAACAACCGGCTCGCCTTCACCGTGCCAGCGGACAACTGCACCGGGGCAGGCAACAGCGACTTTCATGCCTTCTTTAAGATTGCATCCCCCGCAGACAATATCCTTGATTTCGCCGTTTCCGATATCTGTCTTGCAGATACGGAGCTTATCGGCATTCGGATGGGGCAGGACTTCCTGAATGATACCAACGATTAATTTATCAAAGCTTTCCGCCAGAGGCTTGACATCTTCTACTTCTACAGTAGACATGGTTAAATCATAGGCGAGCTTTTTCAAATCCATATCATCCGGAATGGATACATAATCTTTCACCCAATTTAAAGATAACTTCATGATTTTCTTCCTCCTGTTATTTAAACTGCTGTAAGAATCTCAGGTCAGCACTATGGAACAGACGCACATCATCCACACCGTAGCGCATCATAACAAGACGGTCAAGACCGATGTTGACATAGAAGCCTGTAAATTCATCAGGATTCAGACCAGCCGCACGGAGCACATTCGGATGAGGCGTACCGCCGGGCATGATTTCAATCCAGCCGACATTTTTGCAGACACTGCATCCTTTTCCTCCACACACCAGACAGCCCATATCGATTTCAAAGCCCGGTTCTACGAACGGGAAGAAGCCGATACGCATTCTGACAGGCACTTCCCTGCCGAATACTTTAGACAATACGCTCTGGAGCATAATTTTTCCGGAAGCAAAGTCAATATTTTTATCCACAATCAGGGCTTCATACTGGAAGAATGCTCTTTCATGACGGGCATCCGTAGTTTCATTTCTGTAGACTCTGCCAGGGTAGACAAATCTGTAGGGGGGGTTATGCGTCTGCATATAGCGGACACTTCCGCCGGTGAGGTGCGGACGCAGGCAGAGTTTTTCATTGGTTGTGCCTGTGTCATGACCTTCGAGCCAGTAAGTATCCATACTTTCACGCGCAGGATGATTCTGGGGGAAGTTGAGTTTATCGAAAGCGTATAATTCGCTGGTAATATCTTCTTCTTCGTAGATTTCAAAGCCCAGCGAACGGAATGCATCATTCAGGTCATAGCACATCTGTGTGATAGGATGCAGACCGCCGGAGAGCGGTGCAATGCCGGGAACAGTCACATCAAAATCAGCCGGAATTTCGGAAGCTTTGAGAACTAATTCTTCACGCTTCTGTTCTACCAGAGCAGTCAGCTTGCCTTTGATTTCGTTGACAATACGGCCGATTTCGGGACGTTCGGACTTGTCGAGTTTCGGCATTTCTTTCATGATTTCTGTTAAAGAACCCTGTTTTCCGAGCAGGGAAGCCTTGACTTCCTGAAGGGCATTTTCTGTGCCGGCAGCGAGAATTTTCGCTTTGCCTTCACGCAGGAGTTCTTCGAGTTTTTCTTTCAAAATAATTTCCTCCGTTTCTGAAATATATCAAACTTAGAACTTTATTATTATATCACATTCGGGCAGGACTGTCAAGATTTTTTCTCATCCTGTTTTTCGTCCTGATATTTTTTCCATGCAGCGCGAATCCAGTCCGGAACACCGAAATCATATTTCATTTCTTCGGGTTTGGCACTGCCGGCAACAGAAACCATGGAAAGATACTGGTAGACTTCTGCCGGTTCTCTGGTCAGGGCTGTGAAGATTTCACGGCTGAGGTTATATCTCTCGAACAACGGGCGATAGCGTTCTTCATAGACAGAAGTACTGTTAATCAGGCAGAGTTTCTGCACCAGACGGAGTACTTTGTTCTGGATACGGCTGACATGTTCTTTGGACATATCCAGTTTCTTGGCGATTTCAGCGAGGGACTTTCCCTGCATTCTCAGGCGGATAACTTCAATATGCTGTTCTTTTTCTTCTGTATTTTCAACCAGAAATTCCAGAACGGTGGGATATTTGAGAATATAATATTCCCCTCTGGTTTCATAGATTCTGTCAGAAGCACGCATTTCCTGAAGAATATCTGCCAGAATTTTCTTATCCATGGAGACGGGCATATCTTCGCGGAGCATCGTTTCGGAAAGTCCGGACATTTGTCTGTTGCGGATAAGTCCGGTGATATATCTGTCCAGCAGGGCGCGGACGTGCAAGTCTTTATACCAAAGATTCCAGCAGTTTTCTTTCGTCCTGTTTTTTTCGGGCAGTTCGGCACAGAGATATAATTTCAAAGCCCGCTGTTTGGACGGCGTAATGTTGAGGTCTGCCAGTTCTTCCAGAAACTCATCCAAATACTGCCTGATTTCTTTTGAGACTGGTTTTGCAGCAGGATACACCGGATTTTCTTTTGATTTTTTATATCTGCGGATTTCTTCCAGTGTTTTTTCATCAATATGCGGAATGTTTCGGAACGTTTCATCATTTTCCTGCACAAGCTGGCGCGAGCTGCGGATATGCACACGGAGCAGGCCATTCTTGGCCTTAACTGAAAGGGGCATTTCGTCCACATAGACGATTTCTTCTTCTGCAAGCATTTCTTCTGTCATGGGGGTCAGGATTTCTTCTTCAGGTTCTTCATCAATAGCAGGAATTTTATCATCATCCTGTTCCTCCCAGTCTGTAACGGAAGGAATTTCCGGCAGATAGTCAGCATCTTCATCCAGCAGAGGTGTATGATTGGCGGCATTGCCGGGCATGGAAAGCAAATCCAGTTCATTCAAATCCAGAACAGAAGGAATTTGCGGAAGAATATCCAGTTCAGCTTCTGACAAATCGCCTTTGAATTCCTGGTCAGGGCATTCAGGCACTTCGATAGTAGGTGTATTTTGTGCTTTATTGCTGTCAAAATTAAAGAATGCTGAAATTTCCGGCAGATTTTCCAACTCTGACCTTGCTTTTTCTTTTGCCTTGATTTTTTCCTTTTCATTTTCATCAGCAAAAGAAGGAATTGCGGGGAGTGTTTCTGCCTCCTGCGCACTTTCCGCAAGAGAGAGCAAATCCGGAGCGATATCAGAAACTTCTTCCGGGAAATCATCCGGATTGGAAAAAGAAGGGATTTCAATCACTTCCTCGTCTTCCTCCTGTTTTTCTTCTGTAGAAAAGACAGGGATTTCGGGAATGATTTCTTTTCTTGAAGATTCTTCTTCCAAATCTTCTATTGTTTTTGCAGCAGATTCCATATCCAGCATATCCAGACCGGAAAAAGACGGAACGTCCAGCACAGCTTCAGGTTCTGTTTCCAGCATTTCCGCAAACGGAAACGAGTCTGCCATATCTTCCAGTTCCAGAGTATCAATATTAGAAATAGAGGGCACTTCGGGCAGGTCAGGAATCTGGTCGGATTTTATCTGTGCATTATTCTTTTTTTCATTTTTCATGTGAGTTCTCCTTTGTGTGCCGTTTACATGTATGAATCTCCTGTACCATACAGATGTTATTCTTTTATATTATAACATAAATTTTGAGATTAGTCAATATGATTTTCATGAAATTTATACAGAAAAAAGCGGACAGATAATCTGTCCGTTGGATTCGATTTATTAAAATTATAAGTTATTTAAAATGATGTGCCGGAATTCTTTTCAGAACCAGTTCATAAAGTGTGACCGAAGAAGCTGCTCCCATGATGCCCTGTGCCAAATCTCCGGGTACTCCGACAAGTGCCGCAGTTAAAGAACCATACATTACAACTGCCTCAAATCCGATATAGCCGACTGTCATGATGATTTCAGCCACGCAGGCAGCTGTGATTCTTGCCCAGAATGAGCCTGATTTTTCACAAAGCTTGTGATAAATATAATAAGATGCCACTGCCATCAATGCTTTGATTATCAGGGTAGCAGGTGCAAAAATCATGTATCCGGAAACGATGTCCGCCAGAGCCGAACCGATTCCGGCTGCCGCTGCACCGTAGGCAGGACCTAATATCCATGCGGAAATATTTACCAAACAATCACCAAGATTCACATATCCCTTTGTCGGAGAGGGTATCTGAATCACCAGCGTTGCAACTGTTGTGAACGCTGTCAGCAAAGCCGCCAGTGTAAGTTTCTGAAGATTCTGATGTTGATTCTGTTTCATGAAAAATCACCTCAAAAAAAAATAAATTTTATCAGATATATTCTTATCTGACGAAAACTATTATAGCACAGAAATTCTAAAATGTCAACCTTTTTGTCTATATTGGTTTTTAATATCATATTATACTTGCATTCTATTACGCTTGACAAGTTTTTATTTTTATGATATACTGAATTTAATTTCTTAAATCTTAACAAAAGGATGATGTTATATTATGAAAAATACATTCGGACAGAGCGTTTCTGTTACGATTTACGGCGAAAGCCACGGGCAGGCAATCGGAGTTGTTCTGGACGGACTCGCCCCCGGAATTTCTGTTGATGAAGATTTTATCCAGTCCCAGCTTACGCTTCGCCGTCCTTCGGGCAGTATCTCAACGGCCAGACAAGAACCTGACCCATTCCAGATTCTTTCCGGTGTTTACGAAGGCAAAACCACTGGTACACCCATCAGCATTATGATTCCGAACTCTCAGACAAGAAGCAAGGACTATTCCGCCACCCGTTCCCTTGCCCGTCCGGGTCATGCCGATTATACTGCTTACTGCAAGTATCACGGCTTTGAAGATTTCCGCGGAGGCGGACACTTCAGCGGACGCATCACCGCCGGACTTGTCGCCGGCGGAGCGATTGCCCTTTCTGCTCTGAAAGCAAAAAATATTTTAATCGGCACACATATCAAATCGTGTGGAAATATCACTGACAGAGATTTTCAGAACCTTGAAGAAGATATTCAAGCCCTGAATCAGAAAACATTCGCCGTTCTGGATGAAGCAAAAGCTTCCGAAATGCATCAGAAAATTGTTCAGACTGCCGAACAGAAAGACAGTATCGGCGGAATTCTCGAAACTGCCGTTCTGAATCTGCCTGCCGGAATCGGTGAACCATGGTTTGACACAGTAGAAGGGCTTCTTTCTCACGCATTGTTCAGTATTCCGGCCGTGAAAGGCGTTCAGTTCGGGAATGCATTCGATATGGTCAACGGATTCGGAAGCGAATACAATGACAATTTCAGAATGCAGAATAATTCCGTCATCACGGAAACAAATCACAATGCCGGCATCAACGGGGGAATTACAAACGGTATGCCGATTCTGTTCCAGTGCGCCGTCAAGCCGACTCCCTCGATTTATCAGGCACAGAATACTGTTGATTTCTTTAAGAATGAAAATGCTGTTCTTGAAATCAAGGGCAGACATGACCCTGCTATCATTCATCGGGCACGTGTCGTGGTGGACAGCATTACCGCATTAGTCCTCTGCGATATTCTCGCCGGAAGATACGGCACTGACTGGCTGGCATAATACAGTAAAACCGGAGTGGCTTTCACTCCGGCTTTTGCTTTTATCGGATTGTTCCTCCGCCGATAACTGTTTCACCCTGATACAGAACAACGGCCTGTCCTTTGGTGATGGCTCTCTGCGGTTCATCAAACTTGACATGTAAGATGCCATCTTCTGTCTGCCATGCCGTACAGGGCTGTTCCGGATGCCTGTACCGGATTTTTGCAGAACATTTCAAAGGCTCTGTAAGATTATCGACAGAAATCAGATTGACATCATCGGCAGTGAGCGAATCAGAGAATAATTCTTCATTTCTGCCTAAAATCACCTGATTGGTATCTGTACGGATTTCCTGCACATAAAGCGGATATTTCGCAGCAATGCCTAAGCCTTGCCGCTGACCGACTGTATAGTGAATAATTCCTCTGTGCTGACCCAGAATATTACCGGAAGTATCGACAAAATCACCTTCCGGATAGGTCTTTCCGGTAAAACGCTCCAGAAATCCGGCATAATCACCATCAGGAACAAAGCAGATATCCTGACTGTCTTTCTTGTGAGCGTTTACGAATCCGGCTTTTTCGGCAATCGCGCGGATTTCAGTCTTGTGATACGTTCCGAGCGGAAAGCGGATATGTTTCAACTGTTCCTGCGTGAGCGAATATAACACATAGCTCTGGTCTTTGGTTTCATCAATGCCTTTTTTCAGCAGATACCTGCCGGAAGCTTCATCAAATTCAGTACGGGCATAATGTCCGGTAACGACATAATCGAAATTCATTTCATGCATCCGCTGTACCATGGCATCAAATTTGAGAAATCTGTTGCAGTCGATACAGGGATTAGGCGTTGCGCCTTTTTCGTAACTCTGAGAAAATCTTGTCATGACAGTTTCGCGGAACTTATCCGAAAAATTAAACACATAATGAAGCATACCCAGCTTACTGGAAACTAACTTTGCATCCATGACATCACTGAGCGAACAGCAGGATTTTTCTCTTGGAATGCCTGCATCTTCGTTATGGAATAACTGCATTGTCACACCGATACACTCATAACCGGCTTCGAGCATCAGCAGAGCGGCTGCGGAACTGTCCACACCGCCGCTCATGGCAATCATAGCTTTTTTTCTCATAGTTAACCGCCTAATCTAATCATATTGTCGATACATCTTCTGGCGAGACGGATAGTTTCGTCATCCAGTGTAATTTCTTCGCCGAATTCGCCTGTCAGATTTCTGTAAACATCTACGAGGGTAGTAGATTTCATATTCGGGCAGATGAGGTGTTTTGTCAGCGGATAGAACATCTTGTCAGGGCAGTCATACTGCAAATGTTCTGCAATGCTGATTTCCGTACCAATGATGAATTCTCTGGCATCAGATTTTTTTGCATAAGCCATAATTCCGGTAGTAGAGCCGACATAATCGGCCTGTTCGGTGACTGCCGGAACGCATTCCGGATGCACCAGAACCAGTGCTTCGGGATGGAGTTCTTTCATCTGCTTGACTGCTTCGGGCTTGACTGCTGCATGAATGGGGCATCCGCCCTGCAATAATTTGAATGTTTTTTCAGGGACTTGCTTGGCAACGAATGCGCCGAGATTGCAGTCAGGAATGAATAAAATCTTATCGCTTTCGACAGCTTTTGCAATCTGCACAGCAGAAGAAGAAGTAACACATACATCTGCAATCGTTTTGAGTTCTGCTGTAGTATTGACATAAGCCATAATGAGATAATCCGGATACATTTCTTTTACTTGGGAAATCATATCTTTATCCATCTGTTCGGCCATAGGGCATCCGGCAAGCGGATTCGAGAGCAGAACTTTCTTTTCGGGGGAGAGAATTTTACAGGTTTCGGCCATAAACCGGACACCGCACATCAGAACGGTCTGATTCGGCACTTTAGCCGCCTGCACGCTCAGGCCGTAGGAATCGCCTGTAAAATCGGCAATTTCGCTGATTTCTCTTGCCACATAGCTGTGTGCGAGAATACAGACATCTTTTTCCTTTTTGAGCTGAAGAATTTTCTGCTGCATATCATATACATTCATAGTCTTAACCGCCTTTATTTTTTTCAGAAAATACATAGTGAATCACTATATATTTTATTTTACTACAGATTCACACATCTGTCAAGAAAAATTTTCTCCGGAAGCAGACCGGCAATTGACAAAAATTTCTTTTTGTTGTATGATAGATACTGTAATTGATTTTTGCATTTCAAGACAAAGGAGAAAAAATATGGGAATCAAACATGATTTACAGGTCAGAACTGTCAAAATTCTGAATCTGATAATGATGACAATTCCGTTTTTCTGTTTTACGTTTTATTACCGGGAGTTATTCTGCACGGGGGATTTTTCTCACGGGGAATATGCTGTAATTCTGGGATTGTTTATGATTCTGTATCTGACATTCAGCAGAATCTATGATGCGTTTCATATTTCTCTGCAACGGATTTCGGAGCTGATATACAGTCAGATGCTGGCGGTATTCTTTGCAGATGCCATTATGACTTTGATTTTAAATCTGCTGGCACATAAATTTCTGCATCTGTTCCCGGTGGTGCTTTGTTTTCTGGCGCAGTCAGCATGTTCGGCGGTTTGGTCGCTGTTGTCGCATATCTGGTATTTCCGAAAGTTTCCGCCTCTCCGGACAGTGATTATCTATAACCGGAAAGAAAAAATGGAAAGCCTGATTGCTGAATACGGCATGGATATCAAATTCAATGTTGTGAAAACCTGTTCCGTACAGGAATATCTGGCAGATGAATCTTCTGCCATAGACGACAGCATCCAGACAGTATTTATTTATGATATTCACAGTCATGAACGGAACAGAATTCTGAAATATTGTATTGAACACAATATTCTGGCCTATGTGATTCCCAGCACCGGTGACTTGCTGATGAGCAGTGCAAGAACAATGCATATGTTTCATCTGCCCTTGATGCGTGTGGAACGCTACCGGCCTGTTCCGGAATTTATTATCACCAAACGCCTGTTTGATATTCTTGTTTCCGGAACGGCTTTATTATTATTATCTCCGGTGATGCTGATAACAGCAATTGCAGTCAAATCCGACGGCGGAACGGTATTTTATCAGCAGACAAGACTTACCAAAGACAGAAAAGAATTCCGGATTCTGAAATTCCGTTCCATGCGCCCGGATGCTGAAAGCGACGGTATCGCCCGGCTTTCTTCCGGCGAAGATGATGAACGTGTAACCAGAATCGGAAAAATTCTGCGCCGTTTCCGGATTGATGAGCTCCCACAGCTTTTCAATATCCTGAAAGGAGAAATGTCTGTTGTAGGTCCTCGGCCGGAACGTCCGGAAATTGCTGTTCAATATGAAGAAGATATTCCTGAATTCCGTCTCCGTTTGCAGGCAAAAGCCGGGCTGACAGGCTATGCGCAGGTATACGGAAAATACAATTCCACGCCTTATGATAAATTACAGATGGATTTGATGTATATCGCACACCCCAGCATGATTCAGGATATTAAAATCTGTTTTGCAACGCTCAAGACGCTTTTTCTGCCGGAAAGTACCGAGGGCATTACCCCGGATGCCGTCACAGCCCAGTCAGATAATGACAAACAAAATCCTCTGCCGTGACAGCAGAGGATTTTATCATAGCATTTGACAAGCATTCCAAAATAGTATATAATAATATAGTATTAAAATTTTCCAGAAAACGAGCTGATTACATGAAAGAACAAATATATTCTCTGATTCAAAGCCTGCTTTCTTCTGCCAAACCGCCCTCACAGCCTGAAAAATTCGTCATCCGGAATAAAATTCTTGTCGAATGCCATATTTCTCCCTATGAAAGCGAACTGATTCTTCCCAAAGGCATCCGGAGCATTTCCGGTTCGGTGTTCTACAACTGCTGGAATCTGGAAAAAGTCGTTCTTCCGGAAGGGCTTAAAATTATCGGAAAATCCGCATTCGGCAACTGTTACCGTCTGAAATCCGTCAGACTTCCGGAAAGCCTTGTTTCTATCGGGGAATCGGCCTTCGCCGGATGCGAAAAACTGACGGAAATCAATTTTCCGGAACATCTGCATAAAATTGACAGTTATGCATTCAGCAAGTGCAAAAGCCTGAAAAAAATCAATCTGAAATCTGTCACAGAACTTGGAAAAAGCTGTTTTAAAATATGTGAAATGCTGGAAGAAGCCATTCTTCCGGAACAGTGCGACATTCCGGCAGAATGTTTTGAATACTGCGAAAATCTGAAAACTGTCAGAATGCCGTCGGCGGTTCTGAAAATTGGTGCTGCGGCATTCCGGTGCTGTTGCAGTCTGAAACATATCGTTCTCCCGTCTACCGTCAGAATTATCGAAAAAGGAGCATTTCACAGTTGTTTCAGTCTGACCGGCATTCAGATTCCGGAAAATGTAGAGACGATAGAAAAACTTGCATTCTATGAATGCATAAATATGAACTATGCTGTTATTCCCTCCACAGTAAAACATATCGGAGAAAGCATATTCGAGAATTGCTTCAGTCTGGAACGTGTCAGCATTGCAGAAGGAATTGACGAAATCCCTTGTGATATGTTCGCTCACTGCACCAGCCTGAAAGGAATTCACATCCCCGGAGGCGTACAGAAAATTTCGGCAATGGCTTTTGGCGACTGCACTGCACTGGAAGAAATCACGATTCCGGAAACAGCCGTTTCTGTCAGTGACCACGCTTTTGAACACTGTCCATCCATCCGGAAACTGACATTTCAGGAACTGTCTTTCCGGATAGATGAATTCTGTTCTTCCGGACTTTTTGTATTTCCGGCCGAAGCGATTTTCTGTATCATGCAGGCGATTTCCGCATATCAGCAGAAATCTGAAGAAGATTTGCAGAGTTCTAAAATAGCTTTTGTCTATCAGTATCTGTTCCGGAATTATCTGCAATCGCCGGAAAATGGAATTCTTTCTGATTTTATTCACCAGAATCTGAAACTGATGTTTTCTTCCCTGATTCTCATAAAAGACGAAGCTTCTGTCCGGTATGTTCTGGAACACAGCACTCTCATCACAAAGGAAAATATTACAGAGTTTGTTCTGTATGCCAATCAGAAACAGGCCTATGAAATTCAGGTGATATTATCAGAATATCATCATAAAACACTTGGCTATGACAGTATTGAAGAAACTGTCAGAAAAAGATTTGAATTATAATGCAATACCCGAAAGGAAGATGATTTATGAAAAAATTACAGAAATATTCCGGAATTGACAGTCTGCCGGAAGGCAGAGCTTCGGATATTATCACAGAAGGCTGTCTTGTTCTGGAGGGCGGTGCATTCCGCGGCGTCTATACCAACGGCGTTCTGGATGCCCTGATGGAAGCAGACCTTAATTTCCGCTGTACTATTGGTGTTTCGGCCGGGTCTATGAATGCCGTCAACTACATCACAGGACAAATCGGCAGAAGTGCCCGTATCAATCTCAGATACCGCCATGACAGCCGTTATGTCGGCAGAAAAGCCATCATGAAAAATCAGGGCATTATTGGTTTTGATTTTCTTTTCGGCAGAATTCCGTTCATTCCCGATTTGGATAAGAAACGCTATCACACGACGGAACGTCAGCTTTATGCAGTGGTCACGAATCTGGATACCGGACTGCCGGAGTATATCGAAAAGAATTCCGGTGAAGATTTCTTTAAAGTCATTGCTGCTTCTTCGTCCATGCCGTTTGTCTCGAAACCGGTCATGATTGGAAATCATCCCTATCTGGACGGCGGATGCAGTTGTAAAATCCCCTATGAATGGGCTTTGAAACAGAATTTCAAGAATATCATAGTTGTCCGCACCCGTCCCCGGAATTACCGGAAGCCCGTCAAATCAGAACAAAGATTCTCTCCTGAAAATTTTGTTTACCGTGATTATCCCAAATTTGCCGCTTCTCTGCTTGCAAGCAATGAAAATTATAATAAACAATGTGCTGAATTATTAAAGCTTGAATATCAGAAGCGTGTTTTCGTGATTGCGCCCTCTCAGAGTATCGAAATCAGCCGTCTTGAAGGCAATATGGAAAAATTAGGTGCGCTTTATTATCTCGGCTATCACGATACCAAAAACAGTATTGAAAAATTACGCGCCTATCTCGGCAGAAAAAATTGACATTCCTGTCATAACCTGCTATAATATCAATGAGGTGATTCATCTATGCAGAATTTTGAAGAACAAATTCATCAGACCCTTGACAACATCCTGAACGATTACCGGAATAACCGGACAATTGACAAAATCAAGAATTTTGATTTGCCGGATAATGCCGTTCTGGAAGAAATTCTTGACAGTCTGAAAAAAATTATTTTCCCCGGCTATTTCCGAAGCCATTCCGTCAAGATTTATACTGTCCGGAATCAGACATCTATGCTTCTGGAAGATGTGATTTATAAGCTAGTCAAGCAGGTTTCTATCGTACTCCGTTATGACCCGCTTTATGAAATCTCTCCGGAAATTGAAGTCACCAGAAAAGCACAGGAACTGACGCTTGCTTTTCTGGATAAAATCCCGAAAATCCGCGAATATATCGAAACGGATGTAGAAGCTGCTTTCGAGGGCGACCCTGCCGCCTATAGCAAGACGGAAATTATTTATTCCTATCCGGGACTGTATGCGATTTTCGTGAACCGAATCGCACATGAACTACATGCGCTTGGTGTTCCGATGATTCCCAGAATCATGACGGAACATGCGCACAGCAAAACTGGTATTGATATTCATCCGGGGGCAACTATCGGGAAATATTTCTTCATCGACCACGGAACAGGCATTGTTATCGGGGAAACGACTGTTATCGGGAGCAGAGTGAAAATTTATCAGGGTGTAACGCTGGGTGCGCTTTCGACAAGGGGCGGTCAGAGTTTAAAGAGCAAGAAACGTCATCCTACTATCGAGGATAATGTGACAATCTATTCCGGCGCATCCATTCTCGGCGGAGAAACGGTTGTCGGAAAAGATGCTGTTATCGGGGGGAATGCGTTCATTACGAAATCCGTTCCGGCTGGTGCGAGAGTCAGCATCAAGAATCAGGAATTACGATACAAATATGACGAATCTGCACACCCTGTTGTTCAGCAGTCCGAATTTGAACAGGATGAATCTTGGTTCTATGTGATATAAAATCGGAATTTAGCAGGAGAAATTAACATGAATTTATTGACACGAGAACAGATAATAGACATTGTTACAAAACTGAAAAACTATGATTATTTAACCGAGGAAGAATCTGATAATGCTCTTGAAAAATTGGAAAATGGTGTAATGAATCCAAATATTTCGGATTATATTTTCTGGGACGAACTTACACCAGAAGAAATAGCGGATAAAGCTTTATCCTATAAACCTATATTACTCTAAATTCTGATTTATTAAAATAAAACTCACATCGGGAAGGCTGAATTTCAGCTTTCCTGATTTTTTTTGAAAAATTTTTAAAAATCTATTGACAAGTGTACTTTGATGTGCTATAATGTACTTAGTTGATAAGTACACTTAAAGACAATCTGAAAATTCAAAACGAGGTGATTACTTGGAAATTATCATCAGTTCCAATACCAATCAGCCCATCTATGAACAGATAACTTCTCAGATAAAAGCTATGGTGATGTCCGGTCAGCTCAAACAGGGCGACCCGATTCCTTCTATGAGAAGTCTGGCAAAATCACTGCATATCAGTGTCATCACGGTTCAGAGGGCTTATGAGGATTTACAGCGTGACGGCTTTGTTGAAACCACTGTCGGCAGAGGAAGTTTCATTTCCGCAGGCGGAAAACAGTTCTATCAGGAGGAACGTCAGCGACAGGCAGAAGAACATCTCCTGAAAGCCGCTGAAATCGCCAGAACAAGCGGAATTCCGCTTTCCAAACTGGTGGAATTGCTTACTATGTTCTATGAGGAGGACGAATAAATCATGAACGCACTTGAAATCAGAAATATTTCTAAAAATTATGACAGATTCCAGCTCGAAAATATCAGTCTGGAACTTCCGCAGGGCTGTATTATGGGCTTAATCGGAGAAAACGGTGCAGGCAAAAGCACTCTGATAAAAGCGATTCTGGATTTGATTCAGAAAGATTCCGGCGATGTGCTGTTCTACGGAAAACAGCTTGACGGCAGTCAGACCGAACTGAAAGAAGAAATCGGCGTGGTATTCGATACGATTCATTTCCATGAAATGCTGACGCCCCTGCAAATCGGCAGTATCAGTGCACTGACCTATCAAAACTGGAATGAAAATTTATATCAGAATTATCTGAAAGAATTCAAGCTTCCGGAAAAGTCCAAGATTAAGGATTTCTCAAAGGGCATGAAGATGAAGTTAAGCATTGCTGTGGCTTTGTCGCATCGGGCGAAGTTATTAATCTTAGATGAACCCACCGCCGGACTTGACCCTATCGCAAGAGATGAACTTCTTGATATTTTTCTGGATTTCATTCAGGATGAAACACACAGTATTCTGATTTCATCGCATATTACAAGCGATTTGGAAAAGATTGCAGATTATATTACATTCATCCATGAGGGGAAATTATTATTCACCAAATCCAAAGACGAATTATTATATGATTATCGCATTGCAAAATGCGGAGAAGCTGACTTCCAGAAGCTCAAATCCGAAAACGGCGCAGTATGGCGTAAAATGGATTATCAGTATGAAGTACTTCTTCCGGAGGGAAAAGCTATCGAGCACAATTATCCGGACTGTCAGTTCGATAATGCGAAAATTGATGATATTATGCTTCTTTATGTCAAGGGGGAGAAAGTATGAAACTCAAAGGCTTGCTTCTGAATGATTTCTATACACTGAAAGAACAATATCTCAGTTATATGAAAATCATGATTCCCTGTTTCATTCTGATGGGAATTGTGCATTCTGATACACATGTAACAACACTTTCCGATTTCAGCTATTTTATCATAATGCTTCTGGTTTTTCCCATGAGCGTGATGATGTCCCTGTTTACCTATGAAGAAAAATCCGGCTATATGAAATATGCTTTTACAATGCCGATAACAAGAAAAACTTATATTCAGGAAAAATATCTGTTTCATATTTTCAATACTGCCGGAGCAGTTCTGATTGGTGATATTCTGATTCTGGCATTTGCCCTGATAAACCACTATCTTCCTAATATGCATGATGTTATCTGGCTTATATGCTATTCGGGTATTGAATTTCTGGTTTCAATGATATTCGGCACATGGGTGATTTCGCTCAATATGAAATTCAACATCAGCAAAACAAGAATTATTATGGTGATGGGAATGGCTTTTGTCATGATTACTGTAATTGTCATCGCCGGCGGACTTTTAAAAACAGTTACTGATTCTGAATGGAATACCCCCGCATTCTGGATGATTGCCACACTTGGCGGAGTGCTCGTGCTTCTGACAATCTGGATGTTCTTTATGAGTTTCCGCTGGACGGAACGAAAGGAGCTGTAATTTTATGAAAGGCTTATTGCTCAAAGATTTCTATAATACCAGAAGAACCGGAGTTCTTCTGATGATTCTTCCGCTTATCCTTGCACTGATTGTATACGCAGGTCATAATGATATAGAAGGCTTCCAGAGATTCATTTTTGTGCCGATATTAATCAGCAGTTTCTTTTCCATTGCATTGCTGATGAACTCTCTTGCCTGGGATGAACAGAGCAATTATCCGCTGTATGCGTTCACAACACCTGTCAGCAGAATGACCTATCTGAAAAGCAAATATCTCTTTCATGCGCTTGCGACTCTGGTTTATATCACAACAGCTTTTCTCGCTGTGATGATAATTTCCCTCATGACAGGCATCTTTCAGATTTCCCTGCTGATTGAAATGCTGTGTATTGGAGCAGTAAGCACTGTTTTTGTCTGGCTGATTGGCATCTGCCTGATAGCCTTTTCGATAAAGTATTCTGCTGTAAGAGCTTCTGGTTTTGTATCCATGTCATTCGGACTGATGGGATTTCTGGGAATCATTCTGGAAAAAGTTCCGGATTCTGTCAAGCAGACAGTCACTTCTGCCGGACTTCCTGTTGTGCTCGGCATTTTGCTGATGATTCTGATAACAGCAGGTGTGATTTTGTTCCGGAAAAGCAGTCAGTGGCTTGCCAGAAAGGAGTTTTAATTGTGAAAGCTTTATTGCTGAAAGATTATTATGCTGTTCTGAAAAATATTAAAATCATCGCTGTGGTATCGGTTGGTCTTATAATTGCATTTCTGTCTCTGATGGGCATTGTGACAGGCGAAACAGATGCAGTGTTCTTCATTTCACTGGGAATGTCACTTTTCTGGGGGCTGTTTGCGGTAATCCTGACGAGAGTCACATTTCAGTTTGATGAAAATTCCGGCTGGATGCAGTACGCTTTAACAACACCTGTCAGCCGGAAAGAATATCTGAACAGTAAATATCTGTTTTTACTCCTGACGAGTATCGGAAGCAGTCTGTGCGGTATGGCAGTTTCTGCGATTACCTCACTGATTCTGGGGGAAATCAACTGGAAAATTTATCTTCTGCTGATTCCGGCATTTGCCGTTGCAGGCATTCTCTTTTCGATGATACTGGGTTCGTGGATGATTCCGCTGTTTATCAGATTCCGCTGTCAGAAAGCCGTGAGTGTGATGTTCGGAGTCCTTGCCGGATGGTTTGCAGTCAGCATTTCTCTGCTTCTGCTTTCCGCGATGCTGACACATTCAGATGCCTATTCTGAATTATCCGGACAGCGGATTGCAGAAATCTTTCTTCTGCTGTTTGCAGGTTCGACAATCGGGATGATATTCCAGAGTTATCGCTGGATAGAAACAAAAGAAGTTTAGGATTATTTTTCTCCTGTATAGAAAAAACACCGCCGGAGCGTTCCGGCGGTGTTTTCTGTATTAGTTAGAAAGTTTCTGGTAATCTCTTGATTTTTAATACTTATTCCGGCTGAACGGATTCTGCCATTCTGATGAGTTCCTCTGCGGAAATATCTTCGCCGTAAAGCTGGAATTCATAATTTCCGTCAACCCATTCCAGAATAGTGACCTGCTCAGGGAGATAATCCGTTCCGGTATAGAAAGACATTGCACTTCGATTGACATTGGATTCTGTCCGGATATAGCCATAATTTCCGCTGATAGCAACTGACTGGAATTCATCAAGAATTTCCTGAACGGAATCCCGTTCTGTCAGCGGATAGAGATTTCTCGCAAGGGTATTATATTCCTTGAAAACAATTGCTTTCTGATTGTCATTGACATAAAATCTGATTCTTGTGGGGTCAGGTTCATTGACATTATCATAGAAACTTGCTTCATTTAGAGTGTAGCCCTCCGGAAGCCATGAGGGAATGTATCGTTCAGGACATGTTTCAATTTCCTGCGGAATGTTTTCCGGATAAAGGGAATAACTGTCTTTTCCGTTGTGCGAATTTTTGACGAACACAATCCGAAATCCGGAGAATTGATTTGTCAGAACTTCATAATCGAGATAACAGCCGTTTATAAAAGTCTGCAATGGTCTTGTTTCAAAAGTTTCCGGCTGGATTTCCTGCTGAATTTCTTCTGATGTTTCTGTTTCCTGCGGAGTTTCCGGCAGAGGCTGATTTTCGATAATTTGCGGAACATACTGAATTTCCGGTTCGGGAGCAGAAATTTCTTCCTGAACGGCTTCCGGAACAGTCTGTGTCGTGGTGGTTCGGGTTGTTTCGGCAGCAGTCTGCGATTGTACTGCTGTTGTGACAACTGCCGGATTTGTTTCTGAGACGGCAGTCATCACCGTTTCAGCAGGCGTTTCTGTATTCTGAACGGCATTGATGGTTGTTTCGGAATGTTTTCGGGATGTTTCTGAAATTTTTGTTTCTCTGGTTGTTTCAGGCTGAGTTTCTGTAATACTTTCAGCGACTTCCGCAACGGAGAAATCCGGTTCGGGCTGGGCGGGCTTTATCTTAGCGACAGCCCCGACTGCGCCAACCGTTACCGCCAGACATGCCACTGCACCGATAACAGTCTTATACCAGCCTGTATGCTTGACAATCTGCACTTCATAAGTTTCTTCTTCTGCCGGATTGATAAAATCAGTTCCGGCCTGATATTTCTTTTCACTCATGGCGAATACCTCCTCAATCTGTTTTTTATCTGCTAAGGGATAATGTTCTGCAATATGCAGAAGGGTTTCCTCGTCAATATCTTCCAGTACAGAGAATAAGTCTTCCAACTCGTGTTTCTGTTTCATAGCAAATCCTCCTCGGAAAGCATTTGTTTCAGACGTTTGACAGCACGTTCACTGCGTTTCCGGACAGCAGAAGCACTCATGGAGAGCATATCGGCAATCTGTCCGGCGGATTTCCGGCAGAAATATTTCTGCATAATGATAGTTGCATCCGGTTCGCCGAGCTTGTCAATATTTTCAAGCAGTTTTGTGCGGATAAGTTTTTTCTCATATTCCTGTTCGATATTCTGTTCAGAAGCGATTTCCGGTGCATTTTCTTCATCAAGGGAAATCGTTCTGCCGGATATTCCGGAAAGCCGATAGAATGCCTTGACAGCCATTCTTTTGGCGACAATGCTGATATAGCCTTGCAAGCTTCCCTCTCTGTCGGCATCGAGATTCTGAAAGATTTCCGCAAAAATATCGCTGACAGTATCATCAATATCTTCACGTTTGGCGCAGTTACGGAGCTTGCTGTAGACAACAGCATACACATAATTGCTGTACTGGTCAAAAACGGCTCTGTGGCCGTCTTTTTTTGATTTTCTGAGCAGTGAACGCAGTTCCGGTTCTGTCATGCTGTGTCCCCTCCTCTTGATGATAAAGCCTGTAAACTATGCATAATTTCTGCTTTCATTAAGAACATTTCCGGAATGCTTCGGAATGTGACATAAAAAATGAAAAAAATTTCAAAATTTTCAGAATTGATAATACTACAGAATCCGGAATCTGTCAAGTCTTACTTGACAGATTTTTCAAGTCATGCTATAATTGAGAAAATCACAAAAAATCAGGAGATGAATTTTTATTATGACTTATCACGAAGTACATCAGCGAATTTTCAATGCAGAACGCGCCTTATACAATGCCGAAAACCTGCTTATTTTTGATACGATTTTTGAAACAGGAGAATCCCCTCTCAAACACAGTCAGAATATGGAAATATACAGCTGTATCTTCCGGAGCAGATATCCTGTCTGGTACAGCCGGAACTGCCGTTTGCAGGACTGTATCATAGAAGAAGATGCCCGCGCCGGATTCTGGTACACCAAAGAGATTGAAGTGACAGATTCGCTGTTCCGTGCGCCGAAATCGTTCCGGAAATGTGATAATGTTTTTCTGAAAAACGTCAGTCTGCCTCATGCCGAAGAAACCCTCTGGGAAAATAATGGTGTTCAGCTTCGGCAGGTGACGGCATCCGGCGACTATTTTGCCAAGAACTGCCGGAATGTAGAAATCAATTATCTGACACTGGCCGGAAATTATGCATTCGATTCCATCCGCAATGCTGAAATCCGGAATGCCAAAATTCTCGGCAGGGATGCTTTCTGGAACTGTGAGAATATTACTGTCTATGATTCTTATATTTCCGGAAAATATATCGGCTGGAACTCGAAAAACATCACTTTCATCAACTGCACTATGGAAAGTGAACAGGGGTTCTGCTATATGGAAAATGTTGTCATGCAGAACTGCAAATTACTCAACACGACACTGGCATTTGAATATTCTACTGTAGATTTGGATATTGTTTCTGATATTGAGAGTGTGAAAAATCCTTCCGGCGGTATGATTCGCGCTGACAAAATCAATACCCTGATTCTGGAACAGCATCGGATTGACCCTTCCGCGACAAAAATTATATGCCGGAAGCCGGAAATATAATTAAAATAATTTTTTTCTGCAAATATTGACTTTTTTCATAAAATGTTATATAATAATATCTGGAAAAATTATTATACAGGAGTTTATTTATCATGAGAAACGAAATCAAACTGAAAAACTGTCCTTTCTGCGGAAATGAAGCTTATCTGGCAGAATCGTGGGAACAGACAAAACTGGTACAATGTGAAGTCTGCGGATGCCATACCAGACACTATGCCAACAAGCTGGATGCTATCGAGGCATGGAATCGGAGAGTCTCTGCGCCGGAAACTTCCTCAAAGCAAGACACATGACAGAAAACCTCCCGGAATTTATCATTCCGGGAGGTTTTTTCCAAAAATGTCTTACACTGTTTCAATTCAGGAAATTTCAGATAAAAAGCAAACTCCCGAAATTGAATAATTTCGGGAGTTTCCAGCGGACAGAGAGGGATTCGAACCCTCGAAGCGCTACTAACGCTTACACGATTTCCAGTCGTGCGCCTTAGACCAGCTCAGCCATCTGTCCATGCTTCAAGAATATGAGATTAAAAAAGAGACTGGTGCGAGCGACGGGACTTGAACCCACACGTCGTTTCCAACACTAGCACCTCAAGCTAGCCTGTCTGCCAATTCCAGCACGCTCGCATATTCTCTTAGCAGTCTTATTTCCGACTGCTTTATTATTATAGCACATTCAAGTGTATTTGTCAAGCATTTTGATATTAAAAGAAACAGAAATTTTTCTGTTGAATTTTGTATAAAATTGCCTGCCGGAACGCATTCCGGCAGACAGATTTCTGAAAAAATTATTCATCAATATCCAGGCTCTTGATTTCGGAAAGAATATCAATCTGTCTCTGGTGGAAAAGTAATTCTTTATCGTGAATGATATATTCTTCTACCGGATATTCGCTGGTAAAACGTGCGCTGTAATAATTCACTGTCAGTTCCGTTACAAGAATTGTTAATTCCTGACCGCCGGGAAATACTTCATCCCCAAAGCGGAACATATTGGCAGCATATTCTGAAACTCTTTTGGTTGTCTGCTGGAATTCTGCAACACGGCGGTTGAAATCTCTCCGGATAATTTCAAACGGCTGTTCGGAAAGAGATTTCTGTACCAGTTCAGCTTCTTTCTGGAGCAGGGACATGATTTTGATAAGCTGGGTTTGTTTTTCACGGGAAAGGCTTTTAGAAGTCATACCTGTTTCGTAGGTTTGTTTCTCTCTGAGATATAATTCATGCAGAGAAGCAATTGCTGTTTCTTTATCGTTTATCATGAAAGGCTTTTTCTCTTTGAGCAGTTTGAGGAGTTCGGCGAGAACATCACCTGTTTCAACGACTTTCCGCATATCAGCCATGACAGCATTCAGCAGAAGACCAAGCAAAGCATAGCGTTCATCAAATTTTGCGCGTCTGGCTCTTGCCTTGATTTCATCAGTAGCTTTGCCCTGAAGAATATCCTGAATCTGGTAATCGCTTTTATATTTGAGATATAAATCATAATAAACTGAAAAATCGCGAGCAATTTGTTTATTCTGGATATACTGGCTGATAAGTCTTTCATCTACAAGAAGTTTATGCTGTTCGTAGAGGTGAATCATCTGGCTTAAATCGTCCCATCCTCTGGCAGTAACGAAGCTTTTTCCGTCAACAGTGGTTTCGACTTTATAGAAATTGCCTTTTTTGATTTCCAGATAGGTCATGATGGCATTATGCACACCGCTGAGATAGGCGAATTCTTTCCATGCATCGAAATCGGGTTCGATGTCAACGCGTTTCAGTCTGTCCCACGTTGCGATATCAAATTCTCTGACGGAATGGTTATATTCCGGCGGATTTCCGGCAGTGACGACAATCCATCCGGCAGGGACTTCATGCTTGCCGAAAACTTTATATTGCAGGAACTGGAGCATGATAGGGGTCAGTGTTTCGGAAACGCAGTTGATTTCATCCAGAAAAAGAATGCCGTTCTGAATGCCGGAATTTTCCATCATGTCATAAACAGATGCGATAATCTCGCTCATAGTATATTCAGAAACGTCGTATTCTTTGCCTTGATAGGTGGTATGCTTGATTAACGGCAGACCGAGGGCAGACTGTCTTGTATGATGTGTCATAGAGTAAGAAAGCAGGCCTATGCCGAGTTCGGAAGCAATCTGTTCCATAATGGCAGTTTTTCCGATTCCGGGAGGCCCCATCAGAAAGACAGGTCTTTGTTTATAAGGCGGAATAACATATCTGCCAAGCTCATCTTTTGTCAGGTAAGCCGTGACAGCATTTTTAATCTGTTCTTTTGCATCTTTAATATTCATAGAAAATAATTCTCCTTATTACAGTTTCAGTTTGTCTATTGGGTTCTGATATCCGATATATTTGTCTTTATATTCCAGAAGCAGAAGATAACTTTCATGACAGCCATTTACAATAGCATATTCCAGGAGCTTTGCGATATTGGATTTTGTGATGAATCCTGTGGAAAGCAATTCCTGAAGGCCTTCTGTTTCCTGATTGTCCATATAGAATTTTGCTGTTTTGGTGATATTTCTTTTCGCATATTTCCGAATATCATCATCTGCCTGTCCGGAATGCAGAAGATAATATGCCATTGCAGATTTATATTTTGCATCTTCGGTCTGTGAGAAGATTTTTCTTTGCTGTTCCGTATTTTTCTCACAGAGGAATTTTTTCAGCAGTGAAGTGTCATACTGATTCTGATAAATATCATTCATGCGCACTTTAAAAACACCGCCGGCAAGCCGGAATCTCATCAGGCGTTCAGAACCATAAAAAGCATATGTCCCGATAGATTCCAGATTTTCCGGAAGGACAAGTTCTTTTAAATTCTCACAGCCGGAAAATGCGCCTTCCCCTATCCTGACAATGGTTTCCGGAATGCGGATTCTGTTCAGGCTGGTGCAGTTCTTGAATCCCCGGTACGGAATTTCCGTCAGGCCGTCCGGCAGAATAACAGAAACTATCTGCTGGCAATTCAGAAAGCATTCATTTCCGAGTGCCTTGATTTCTTCCGGAACAGTGATTTCTGTCATGCCGGGTTCTTCAAGATATCTGATAAGAGTCACCTGCTGAATCTGAAACGGCATGATTATTTTCCCTCCATAATATCATCAGTTGTCAGCATAACACGAATAGCCCATACAGGCACATCATAATTATTATACTCATCATCCAGAAAGACGAACGCTGTTTTATAATCTGGCTCATGCTGTGGAAATGTACCGTAACCATCTGTAAAATACAGCAAGCCTTTCAGATTCGTGAATTCTTTCTTTCTGATTAACTCGTCTACATAGCCGAACACCGGGCGGAAATCCGTACCGCCGAAACCTTTCAGCTTCATATGTTTCAGATATTCGTCAAATTCTTCCTGAGAAGTAATTTTCACATCTTCCTGAATGACAGTATCGCATTGAATCATATGAATATTCACTTTTGAGAAAAAGCTCTCCTGCGATTTCAGAATATTATAAGTCTTCTGAATGAATCTCTGCACAGTTTTTCCGGCAACAGAACCGGACGTATCAATTGCAATGACAAATTCCCGGATACGTTTGACATCTTTATACTCCAGCGGTTCAATCAGAGCCACTTCTTCATAGACAGAGCGTCCGTAACAGTAGAAATTATAATCAAACGAATCCGTATCGATTTTCATCACTTCACCGCGGACGGCAAATTTCCTCAGGAAGTTTTCATAATTGCACCGTTCACGGTTGACAGCAAGCAGATTCTGCATCATACTTCCGGCTTCTGTGCCGTACTGCTGTGAAAACGTTTCTAAATCTAATTGAATCTGCTGGGCAAGTTTCTGCCACATTTTGCGGATAGCTTCACTTTCTGTAAAATCTTCTGTCTCTCCGGATGTGCCCGACATTCCATTTTTTCCTCTGATTTTATCAGAAGCTCTTTTTCCGCTTGATAATTCCGTCAGAACAGCTCCCCCTGCACCTTCATACCAGACATCATGATTATCTTCCTGAAAAAGCATCTGCATTTCTTCGCACTTTGCTTCTGAAAGATTATGATTCGTAAGATATTCATAAATTTTTTCAGCGGTCATATACTTGACATTCTGTTCAAAATACTGCAATGCAGATTTCTGTCTGTTTTCCAGTGTTTTATCTTTGCTTTCAATCTGGAGTTCCTGTATCATTTTTTCAACAGCGATATCACAGGCAAGATTCCACAGATTCCGCCGGATATACGGACTGACGAACTGATGCTGGAATACACAATGCATTACCATATGCAGATAGGTTCTTATAATTTTATTTTGATTTTTCTCAAATTCTTTCAGAACATACAGCGGATTATAATAAAAGCATAGGGCATCCGCAGCAATTGTTCCTGTATAGGGAACAAAATTGCATCTGCCGAGTGCATTCTTCATAAACCGCAGATTCATGAACAGTGTATTCCGGGCATAGTCCAGTATCTGTCTTGCCAGAGCATCTGCTTTTTCAAGTTTTGCTATCTGTTCCGGGGGCAGTTCTGTTTTTTTCTGCCCCGGCCGAATCCTTTCTTCTTGATTTTCCATTTTCTGCCCTTCTTTCCGAATCAAAATAACCAATATCCTTATTATAGCATACTCCGTTAGAATCGTCAATATCTGTCAAACAAAAAATATCCGGTACAGATTCCTGACCTTTATGAAAAAATCATGTAAATTATGAAATCCGTGTGAAAAATTATGAAAAGCAGATGAAAATTAGCACTCACCTATTGACAGTGCTAAAACTTTGCTGTATAATATAATCAGAACAAGGGAAAAGTACCAGAGAGGGTACAGAAAAAGATACGGTTCGGAAAGAGGTTCACCACCCTCAGAAATACTAATTCCCCAAGTTCACAAAAAAATATTTTTTAATCACCGAAAGGAGTTTTGACTTATGTTGTTCCCTGAAGTATTTGGAAGAAATAATTTTGATGCGTTTGATGATTTCTTTAACGATTCATTTGACAGACAGTTCGGCAGACCGCACAGAATGCCTCCGCATCCGCCTGTTCAGGTCATGAAGACTGACGTGAAAGAAACCGATACCGGCTATGAACTCGCTGTTGACCTCCCCGGTGTCAAGAAAGAAAACGTCAAAGCAGAAATCAATGACGGTTATCTGACTATCAGTGCGACCACTGAACAGAATAACGACCAGCAGGACGAAAACGACAAATATATCCGCCGTGAACGCTTCTCCGGCAGTTACAGCAGAAGCTTCTATGTCGGCAGAGATGTCACAGAAGCCGATATCAAGGCGAAATTCACAGACGGCGTTCTGAAACTGGACATCCCGAAGAAAGAACCTTCCGTTCCGGAAAAGAAATATATCAGCATTGAAGACTAACTTCACCCTCAAATGAAAGCAAATAACAGCACCGTCGTCCGGTATGAACCGGACGGCGGTGCTGTCTATTTTTCAGAATCAAATAATATATATCTTGTCGGTGTTCCGGCAGACTGTTCTGTTTCAATGACAGCCATTCTTTCAGAAATCATAATAACAGGCATACCGTTTCCCAGCGTCAGTTTTAAGGCTTCCGGCAAAGTGCAGGACATTCCGTCAAATTCAGAATGATAAGCTATAAGATGCCACAATCCGGATATCTGATACTGTTCCGCTGCTGCGATGATTTCGTCAGAAGACAGCTTTCCGCTTCTGATGATTTTCTGATGCTTTAACAATTCAGCTGTTCCATGACTGAAACGCCCGATACAATCCCGGCGTTTCTTTCCGTTCAGTTCATAAAGCATTCTGTCACGCTTTTCTTTGACAATAAACCGACGAATAAAATTTTCTTCTGCCTGATTCAGCATGAAACATCAGTCTTCTTTCGGCTTGACCATGATTCCCAGTACATCGAGATTTTCTTTCTCGATAGGAGACGGGCACTGGCTCATGAGTTCAGAAGCGTCTTTTACCTTGGGGAAAGCAACGACATCACGCAGGCTGTCAGCCTTGCACAGAAGCATAGCCAGTCTGTCGAGACCGATGCCCAGTCCTCCGTGAGGCGGTGCGCCGTAATGATAAGCCGCTACTAAGAAACCGAATTTTGCTTCAATTTCTTCATCTGTCAGGCCGAGTGCACGGAACATTTTTTCCTGCAATTCGTAGTCCGTGATTCTCATAGAACCGGAACTTAATTCGATACCGTTCAGAACTAAGTCATAAGCCTTGGCAGTGACTTTTCCGGGGTCAGATTCCAGATACTGCATACAGGATTCTTCCGGCATTGTGAACGGATGATGCATTGCAAGCCATGTCTGAGAATCCTCATCCCACTCGAAGAACGGGAACTGTGTAATCCACAGGAAATTCAGCTTGTCTTCCGGAATGATATCCAGTTTCTTAGCCACTTCCAAACGGAGTGCGCCGAGTGTCGGCAGAACGATTCTGTTCTTATCGGCAACAAATAAGGCAACGTCACCCTGTTCGCATCCGATAGTATTCAGGATATTCTGCATCTGTTCTTCTGTGAAGAACTTCGAGAATGCACAAGTCGGCTTTTCGTCAGCCCATCTGATAAAGGCAAGACCTTTCGCACCGATACCCTTGACGAATTCTGTCAGTTTGTCGATTTCTTTTCTGGAAAGAATTTTAGAAGCGTTTTTCGCCACAATACAGCGGACACTTCCGCCGTTCTGGACTGCGCCGGAAAATACACCGAAATCGGAATCTTTCACTAATTCGGAAATATCCTGCAATTCCATGCCGAAACGGGTATCCGGCTTGTCAGAACCGTAACGGTTCATCGCATCTGCATAGGACAGTCTCGGCAGAGGCAGCGTTACTTCCTGACCGAGTACATCTTTGATTAATTTCTGCACAAAGCCTTCAGTGAGTTTCAGAATATCTTCCACATCCATGAAAGACATTTCGAGGTCGATTTGTGTAAATTCGGGCTGGCGGTCAGCTCTTAAGTCCTCATCACGGAAGCATCTTGCAATCTGAATATATCTTTCCATGCCGGCGACCATGAGCAACTGCTTATAAATCTGCGGAGACTGCGGAAGGGCATAGAATTCGCCCGGATGCACTCTGGAAGGAATCAGATAGTCTCTTGCACCTTCGGGAGTGGATTTCATCATCATAGGGGTTTCGATTTCGATAAAATCATTAGCATAGAAATATTCACGCGCACATTTTGCGATTTTATGACGCATGATTAAATTTTTCTGGAGAGAAGGTCTTCTCAAATCGAGATAGCGATATTTCAGACGCTGTTCCTCGCCGGCATTGGTATCATCCATAATCACGAACGGAACAGGTTCAGCCTTTGCAAGAATTCTGATTTCCTCGGCAATGATTTCAATATTGCCGGTTTTCATATCGGGGTTAATGTCCTGACGGGTGACGGAAACGCCTTTGACAAGAAGAACATATTCATTCTTGCAGGAAGCGGCTTTCTCGAAGATAGTGCGGTCAGTTTCATCATTGAAGACGAGCTGGACTTCACCGCTTCTGTCGCGCAGAACGATAAAGATAACTTTATTTTTATTTCTGATATACTGTACAAAACCGCCGACAACGACATGCATACCGGGTTCTGTAACTTCTCCGCATCCGTGAGTACGGCGCAGAGTTCCCATAGATTCAGCCATAGTAAAACTACTCCTCATTATTTATTTTTTTAATTTTTGGTTCATAACAAGAAATCACATCAATAATATGATTCTGACAGTAAATGCCATAATGTTTCCAGTTTCCGGGATAAGGCGTTCCGTCTGACAGAACCTGACAGTCTGTCAGGAGAGGCAGAGCATCCAGAAGACGGGATTTCTCGAAGATAATAAAATACGTTCCGTTCCGGATTTCGTAATTATCCCATGAAGTATAGGACTCATTTCTTGTCTGATACAGAATATATCCCTCGAATAAGATTTCATAAGTCTGATTCTCGTCTGGATAGATGGGACGGCTTTTCCGGAGGAGTTCTCCGAGTGCCGGATTTCCCATATCATCAAGTATTTCTTCTGTTTCGCCGGTATAGGACAGCGAAACGACAAGTTTCAAGTCATTGTCATATTCTTCGGACAGAGAAACTAAAAACGGCCCTTGTCCGGAATCCTGCTGACCGAACGCAATCATGCAATTTCGTCTGCTAATCTGTCAGCGATTTCGATATCGGAAAAAGATTCGACAAATTTGTCATCTAATTTAATCGAAATTTTTTCGCCGGATTTCATATTTTTCAGTACTGCCTCGCCCTGTTCAAGTTCGTTATCACCAATCACGACAGTAAACCGGGCATTGATTTTATCAGCATATTTCATCTGTGCGCGAAGGCTTCTTCCCATCACATCAGTCTGAGCAGAAATGCCGTCTCTGCGGAGCTGTGCCGTCAACTGCATGGCTTTCAGTTCGGCCTGTTCGCCCATGGGGACGAAATAGACATCACAGGATTTTGCTTCAGAAAGAGAAATTCCCTGACTTTTCAGAACCAGAAGCAGACGTTCCAGACCCATACCGAAACCGAGTGCCGGAGTTGCCTGACCGCCGAGCTGTTCAATCAAGCCGTCATAACGTCCGCCGCCGCAGACAGTGCCTTGTGCGCCGATTTCGGTTGTGACGAATTCAAAGACGGTTTTGGTATAATAGTCCAGTCCGCGGACAATTCTGGGGTCAACTGTATAGGCAATGCCCAGCGCATCCAGATTGGATTTCAATTTCTCAAAATGCGTTTTGCAGTCATCGCAGAGATAGTCCAGAATCAGAGGGGCATCCTTTGCAATTTCCTTACAGGATTCAACCTTGCAGTCAAGCAGGCGCATCGGATTTTTTTCAAGACGTTCCTGACATGTACCGCAGAGGCAGTCACGAGAGCCGGAAAAATATTCTTTCAGAGCCTTGTGATAATTCTTCCGGCAGTTCGGACAGCCGATAGAATTGATATGCAGTTCGATATGTTTCAGGCCAATCTGGTCGAGAATCTGCTTGGCTAAACTGATGACTTCTGCATCTGCGGACGGCAGGGCAGAACCAGCCATTTCCACACCGAACTGATGAAATTCTCTTAATCTGCCTGCCTGCGGGCGTTCATGCCGGAAACAGGACAGGATATAATACACTCTCTGCGGAAGTGCTTCATTCAGCAGACCATTCTGGAGCATTGCGCGGATTGTGCCTGCCGTACCTTCCGGACGAAGTGTGAAAGAAGATTCTTTTGCAGTGACGGTGTACATTTCCTTCTGTACCACGTCAGTAGTTTCCCCTACACCACGGCTGAACAATTCTGTCTGTTCAAAAGTCGGAATACGGATTTCCTGAAATCCGAATGCACCAGCAGTATTGCGAAGAAATTCCTCTAATTTCTGCCAGTCCCGGCTGACAGAAGGCAGAATATCTTCCGTACCGTTAGGACGTTTCAATAAACTCATAAATCTTTTCCTCCAATTATTTTTTATAATATCTATGCAGAAAAAAGCCTGCTGACCTGCTGTCATGCAGTTTCAGCAGACCTGATTCCCATACGTTCCTATTTTCAGAAAGCCGGATTGCCGATTTCACGCCAATCCAAATCACCGCGCTCCAGAGCCATGATTAACGCTTCTGCTGTGGCAATATTGGTTGCCATCGGCACATTATGCACATCACATAATCTGAGCAGGGTTACATCATTCTGGTCAGGGTTTCTCAGATTTGGGTCACGGAAAAACAGAAGCACATCCACTTCATTACATGCAATTTTAGCGGCAATCTGTTCACCGCCTCCCTGTGAACCGCTGAAGTATTTCTGGATTGGCAGACCAGTGGCCTCCCCTACTACTTTTCCGGTTGTACCAGTCGCACAAAGATGGTATCTTGAAAGAATTCCGCAGTAAGCGATGCAGAACTGTACCATAAGTTCTTTCTTTGCATCATGAGCGATTAAGGCAATTGTCATAAGTTCTCATTCCTTTCCACCGCAGGTGCGGTTATATTATTTAATCACAAGCGGTACTTGTTCGCCGGTAAGTCGCTTGGAAATGGCATTGAAAGCTTCCATGCTGGGAGCTTCTGACGGCAGATTTTTTCCTTTGCCGGTTGCTTCTTTCAGCATAGTATCTTCCGGAATCACACCGAGAAGCTGAATTCCCACAGCGTCAATAATTTCATCAAGATTCTGAATCATTTTGCTTTTGATGACTTCTTCACTGACTTTATTGATAATCAGTCGCTGACGCTTGTTTCCTCTCTGGTAGAATTCATCAGACATCATGGTAGCATCACGGATGCAGATAGGGTCAGGTGTGGTGACAACCAGAATCAGGTTAGCTTGTTCCACAATGTCGAACACATGCGAGCTGATACCTGCTCCGGTATCAATAATAATAAAATCATAGTATTTGCGGACGCCCCGGCAGATATTCACGACCTGCTCGGCAGTGACAGTCATGAAGGGGTCTTTTGGTGCGCAGAGGATTTCCAGATTGCTCACGCCCGGCACACGAGAAACAGCCTCCAGCACCTGCATATGATTTTTCAGGACATTCCCCAAATCATATTTGACAGCACCTTCCATACCGAACATAATATCCAGACAGCGGAGACCGAAGTCAAGTTCAATAATCAGGGTACGGTTTCCCTGCTTGGCGAGCGTATAGCCGATGCCATAGCTGATGGAAGATTTTCCCGTACCGCCTTTCCCAGAGGTAATGGCAATCAGTTTCGGGTCATTTGTCATGCATACAGCTCCTTTCGGGGGTATAGGTTGCATCTATTTACGGCAGAATGTCGCTTTGTTGAAATTGCTTTCAATATTGATACAACATACCTACTATTAATTATATCAACAAATATCAGATTTGTCAAATTTATTTACAGCGTTTTGCGAATTTTTGTGAAATCTATTAAATTTCAACGTATAAAAATTATGAATCTTCACGAATTTTCAAGTCTGTTTCGCTTTCTGTTTCGTCGGTTTCTTCTATGCCGTAGTATTTTTCATATAATTTCAGAATAGAGCGAATCATATATTTGGAATATTCTCCGCCCTCCACAATGCCGGCAAAGGCGATTTCCGGATTATCGGCAGGTGCATAGCCAATAAAGACAGAATCCTGATAATGGCTGTCTGACTGGGGTGTACCTGTTTTGATGGCGACATCATAGCCGAGATTCTGAAGGGAATATTTTGACGGAAAACTGTTGCCGGAAGCCATAATCATGCCTTTTTCGATATTTTCATAGACATCATCATAGTTTAAATTAATTCTGTCAGCAACAGTAGGATTGGTTTTTTTCAGGCATTTTTTCTGACTGTAGTCCCAGATGCTGTCTACCAGATACGGTTCATAGCGGATGCCCTTGTTGGCGATAGTATTTGCAACACAGGCGAGCTGTAAGGGAGTGACCATAGTTTCTCCGTTGCCGATACCAGCCTGCAAAACCTGGCCGACTGTCCATTCTATGCCGAGTTCCTGATATTTTTCAGGGGTTGCCATATATCCGGCAGAATCTCTGGTTTCAATGCCGGTATTCTGCCCGATGCCGTATAATTTTGCATATTCTGCGATTTTATCAATATTCAGCATTCTGGAGAGCTCATAGAAATACGAGTTGCAGGAAACCATCAAAGCCCTTGCCACGGCGATATTGCTGTGATATCCGGTACAGCTAAAAGTCACATCATAATACTGATACTGTCTTCCGCAGAAAAATGTAGTATTTCCGTCGACAAGCCCTTCATTCAGTCCGGCAGTGGCAGTAATTGTCTTGAAAGTAGAACCTGGCCTGTATAATCCGAGTGTTGCCCGGTTATAGAGCGGATTACCGGAATCGTGAAGCAGTTCTTCATAATTCTCAGTATATTTTGTCAAATCATATGTCGGTGCAGTTGCTTCGCCGAGCACTGCGCCTGTTTTTGCATCCAGAACGACCAGTGCACCGCTGTTGATTTCGTTTCCGTCCTCATCTGTATAGCCGTCAAAATCTTCCAGAAAATTTTCCAGAATTTCCTGCAAGCCTTTCTGGAATTTGCTGTTGACAGTCAGTCTGACGGTATGTCCGGCTGTAACAGGTGTAGTAATCTCATCTGAAATGATTTCTCCGGCTTCAAACGTAATGGTTCGGATACCGGGTTCGCCCTGCAATTCGGATTCCATAGCTTTTTCAATTCCGCTGATGCCGACAATCGCATCAAGCGAATAGCCCTTTGCGAGATATTCCTCTGCATTTTCGGCATAAATAGGCCCTGTTGTGCCGATTTCATGAGGAATGACATCTCCGGCCTCAATTCTGCGCTCTGGTATCTGCGAAATCACAACCCCCTGCAATCTCAGTGAAAGCTGTGAAATTTCCGTCACAGTATCCATAGACAGTTCTTCGGCGACCTGAAACTGATTCGAGACTGAAAAGTCTGCCTGTGCCATTGCATACCGCAGGCCGGCAATCATGCGTTTCTGACGGGGGGTATACGCTTCATCAATCTGATATGTCTCACATAATATCTGCATACAGTTATCGGCCGTTGCGTAGTGATTCACGCCGATAATATCTTTCATATAATTCAAGTCATCCTGACTGACATCTATTCTGAACCGATAGGGCGAATTCATAGAAATCGGGAGCGTATCTGCCCACTGCACCTTATCTTCAGAAAGAATCTGCACCAGTTCGAGCAGAATTGCATTAGCTTTCTGGTCATCTGCCGGAAAGAGGGCTTTATCAATCATCACGGCATAAGTCACACGATTCCCGACAAGAAGCGTTCCTTCCGAATCGACAATTTCTCCTCTGGTAGGTGCAATGTTCTGTGTATAGCTTGTCTGTACAGAAGTTTCGCGGTGATAATTCTGCGATTCCACAACCTGAATCTTCATGAGTCTCAGCGCACAGAAACAAGTACATGCCAGTACAAGAAGCACTGACAGCACTAATTTAATATATTCCGAAACAGTTCTTCTCATACATCACACCTTAATTCTGCATATCCTGCCAGTCTGACAGAATTGTTTTTTCAAGCTGATTAATTCTGCGGTTACGGCATTTTTCGGCAATTTTTTTAATCAGGAAATAGAAAACCACAGAAGATGCAATCGTCATCAGACAGCTTGGAAAAATAATTTTCTGCCAAATCAGAAATACATTCTCATAGCCCCAGACGGCATAATACAGCACATAATCCAGACATCCCTGTATCAGCGTACAGAGTGCTGTCAGAAAGAGCATATTGATTAGCTTTTGTCTCAGGAAATAGCGATATAGCAGTGAAATCACCACGCAGACTATCACCAGAAAGAACGCATCAAACCCCGGAAGCTTTCCGCAGGCCAAATCCAGAAGCAGACCGCAAACCGCACCGACAGCCATCGCCTGCAATTCGCCTGTATGCGAAGCAATGCACAATGCCAGCGGAATCAGCACCAAAGGCTTGAGAGAACTTCCGGAAGTTTCAAACAGATAGCACAGTACGATAATCACCGCAAACAGAATCCACTGGACTGTCTGCAAGAACAGATAATTCGATTTCTGAAATTTATTGCTGTACATTGCCGTTTTCTGCCTTTCCGCTGAAATCTGTAATCACAACGACCAGACTCAGATTTTTCATATCTGATGCAGGCTCTACCGAAGCATATGCTGTCAGCCCGGCATCATCCATAGAAACTTCTTTGACATAGCCGATTACATATCCTGCCGGGAACATGCCGTTTTCGCCTGTGGTCAGAATAATCCTGTCTTTTTTGAGATTTGTATTCTTATCCAGATACTGTAATTTGCATAAGCCGTCCAGCGCGAGCGAAACGCTTCCGGTCAGAATGCCTCTTTCTTTGGAAGCTCTTGTTCCTGCTGAAATGGATAATTCCGGAGAAAGAATCGTCGTGACTGTCGCAGTATGTGCGCCGAGTTCGGTAATTACACCAACCAGCCCCATATCACTGACAACAGGGTCATACAGGCTGATACCGTCTTCTGACCCGCCGTCAATCATGAAGGCACAGAACGGGTCATTTGTGACATAGCCTGTGACATCAAACGGCGAAGTCATAGAATAATCCTCGTGTTTTTCCTTGATGCCGATAAATGCCTGCAAGCGTTCAAGTTCTTCCTTCGTTGCTTCATAGTCGGCAAGTTCAGTATGCAGAGCATTGATTTCTTCTCTCAGCGCGCGGTTTTCTTCGTAATAGTCTTCGGCATTGCGGTATAAATCCAGACCGTATTCCACATGCTGTGAAATCGCATTGGAAGCCTTCTGAAACGGTGAAGCTATCATCTTGAAGATACCCACACCGCTGATAGTATATCCTCCGACAAAGACTGCATACAGCATCAGGCCAATCAATAAGGCAAGCACCCAGAGGACAGCTTTACATTTCCCGCTTTTCAGAAAATTCAGCATTTTGATTCCTCTTTTCTGTTATTTTTCATAATATTTCAGATATTCTATCAATGTATCCTGATACTTGTCCATATTTTCGAGCACTTTTCCCGCGCCTTCGGCTACGCAGTCGAGGGGATATTCTGCAATATAGACCGGAATACCGGTTTCTCTGTTGATGAGTTTGTCAAGTCCCCGGAGCAGAGCACCTCCCCCAGCGAGCGTGATACCTTGGTCAATGATATCTGCGGAAAGTTCCGGAGGGGTTTCTTCCAGTGTAGTCTTGATGGCATCCAGCACCCGTGAAAGCGGTTCTACCATAGCGTCACGGATTTCGGCAGAGGAAACAGTGACATTTTCCGGCAGACCGTTGAGCAGGTTTCTGCCTTTGATTTCCATTGTATCTTCATTTTCGCTGGGAAATGCCGAACCGATTGTTAATTTCACATTTTCGGCAGTTCTCTCGCCGATTAGCAGATTATATTTTTTCTTGACATAATTCATGATAGATGCATCAAACGCATCCCCGGCGCATTTCACAGACCGGGAAGCGACAATGCCTCCCATGGAAATGACAGCGACTTCACTCGTACCGCCTCCGATATCCACAATCATGCTCCCGGTCGGTTCAGTAGTCGGAAGTCCCGCCCCGATAGCTGCGGCCATAGGTTCTTCAATAATAAACACCTGCCGGACACCTGCACTTTCGGTGACTTCGCGGACAGCATTTCTCTCGACAGGTGTCACCCCAGACGGAATACAGATAGTCACTCTTGCCTTGGCGAACATATGCCCTTTCAGTGCTTTCCGGATAAATTCCTGCAACATAGTCACTGTCAAATCAAAATCAGCAATAACGCCTTCTCTGAGCGGTCTGACAGCGACAATCGAACCGGGTGTACGGCCAATGACCTGTTTGGCATCTTTTCCGACATAACGTGCTTTTTCTGTTCTGGTATTGACGGCCACCACAGACGGTTCACGAAGTACAATCCCTTTTCCGCGCATATATACCAGGGTATTTGCTGTACCCAAATCAATGCCGATATCTTTTGTAAACATGTTTTCTTCTCCTTTTGTTCAAAAAAATCTATCTCTGTTATTTATTATAGCATGACTTTCAGCAGAAAACAAGCTTTTTCCGGATTTTTTTATGTATCCGGAGAGAAATTTCTCACAGTCCCAGCGCACCTTTCAGTTTGGGATAGCACATCAGTCCGACAATAATCATCAGAATTTCTGAAACACATATATGAATCTGGAATCCGAGTGTAATCTCAAATATTTTCAGATTCAGCGTAAACGCATCAATGCCGACTTCAAAAATTTTCCCCAGCCATACAATGCTGGAAACACTTCTTGAAAAATCGCCTATCAGACTGCCGACTACTACCGAAGCAAGCAGGACAGCAAACATCAGAAGTCCTTGTTTCATTGCAGATTCTCCTTTTTATGATTAAAATTATCTTATCTTATTTCACACCGCTTGAGCCGAAACCGGATGCGCCTCTTTCTGTTTCGTCAAGAGTATCTGTCTCCAGAATTTCAGGAAAAGGGACGGGCATCAGAACAGCCTGTGCGATTCTCATGCCGTGTTCAACAATAAAATCCTGCTGACTGATATTATGCAGAGGAATTTTCCATTCTCCGCGATAATCGCTGTCCACCACACCGACGGCATTTGCCAGTGTGATGCCGTTTTTAGAAGCCAGTCCGGAACGTGGAAAAATCAGAATGACCGTTCCGGCATCAGACGGCTGACAGGCGATTCCCAGCGGAATCATCACAGTTTCGCCGGGCTTTATGATAACAGATTCTTCCAGACAAGCATATAAATCCGCCCCGGCACTGTAAGCTGTCGCCCTTGTCGGCAGAATTGCGTTTTCCTTGCACTTCTTGAAAAATAACTGCATCAGTGCAGACCTCCTTTAAAATATAAGCCGTTTGTGCGTTTTTCCGGAATTTTCCGGGATTCTGTCTCATAATCATGCAGAATCTGCCTAATTTGTTCCGATGTTTCTTCTGTGAAATAGAAATCCTGATACTCCAGTGCGGAAAATTCCTGTAATTTATCAGCAATCCACAAAATTTCAGAATTCAGCATTTCGATATAGTCATATTCCTGACTGCACAGCAGAGGGAATTTTCTTCCCGTGCGGTCAGTGAGTGTGCAGTTCCTGTGATGACAGCCGTCCTGTGATTTTATCGGACATACCCTGAAAAGCATCATCGGCAGACGGCCATAGACGAATGCACCGCCGGAAACGCTTTCTGCAAGGGCATTCAGGCTTTTTGCAGACAATTCATAAGAGAATACAGTATCCTGCAAGCCCTGTTCTGCAAGGCTCTGCGCCGTGACGGAATTCGTACAGTTCAGACCGAATCCGCCGTGCAGAACAAATCCCATCTCCCTGCCGATTCTGATATCTGCAAGATTATGACAGAGCAGATGCCGATATCCTTTCTGATATAACTCTTTCAGCTTCTGAATATATTTCTTTTCGTTCCGGATAATCCGGGGGGCTTCGATATAATTCGACAGTTCCGGTTTGCAGTTCAGTGCAAGCGATACCGGCAGACAGAAAATTTCTCCGGAAATATCCTGCATCTGTGAAAGCTTCCGGATGTGCAGTCTTTTTCTGACAGTGTGATGCTGTTCTGTCTTCTCCGGAATCTGAACGCTGTTTTCCGGATGAATTTCATAAACAGGCGTATTGTGCCGGATTCGTTCTGTATTCATGGCTTCGACAGCATTCCGCCTGAGCGCATTACACTGTGAGGCCGATAAAATCATTCCGTCCGGATTGTCTAACTCCACATTCCGGCAGGAATAGACAGTATCTCCTAATTTTTGCATACTTTTCCGAAGTGTTTCAGGAGTGAGAGGTGCTTTCAGAGCTGTTTCCGGAATTTCGCCGGAAACTGTCACAGTATTCCCGTCACCGTCCGAAACTGTCAGCAAAGACGGCTGATTCTGTATCAGCTTCATAGAGAAATCCAGTTCCGTGATAACTCTTTCTTTCTGATATCCTGCCTGAATTTCTTTAAAAACTTTCTGTCCGGCGAGAACATCTTCTTTCCGGCGATAACCGAACATATTCTTTCTGATTCCGGTGAAATAGCCATCTGTAAAACCGCTTCGGGAGAAAACCGCCTGAAGCGTTTCCATATCCGGCTGATGTCCTTCCAGAGCCATTCTGAGTGCCGTCACCGCAGAAGCGACATATTCAGGACGTTTCATTCTGCCTTCGATTTTGAACGAATCCACACCGATTGCTTTCAGTTCCTGCACATGTTCGACAAGGCTCAAATCCTTGAGCGACAGTGCTGCCGGATTCTTTCCGGCAGGGGTTTTCCACGGCAGACGGCAGGCCTGTGCACATTGTCCGCGGTTGGCACTTCTGCCTCCTGCAACAGCCGAAAAACTGCACTGTCCCGAAACTGACATGCACAGCGCACCATGCACAAAAACCTCTGTTTCGACAGGAAGCGCACATAATAATTTCAAATCTTCGAGGGACAATTCACGGGCGGCGACAATCCGGGAACAGCCCAGTGTCTTCGCCTGTAATGCGCCCTCTGCGTTATGGATGCTCATCTGTGTGGAAGCGTGAACCGACATTTCCGGAATGCTGTTTTTTATGATTTTCAGAATGCCCAAATCTTGAACAATACATGCATCAATGCCGGATTCGGCAGCTTTCCGGATAAATTCCTGAAACTCCGGTAATTCCTTATCTGTCAGAAGCGTATTGACAGCAAGATGCAGTTTTGCACCGTACAGGTGACAGAGTTCAGAAGCCTGTTTCAGTTCCTGCAAATCGAAATTGACGGCACTGCTTCGGGCAGAATAGGCTTTTGCGCCGACATAGACGGCATCTGCACCGCAGCGGAGTGCAGCAATCAGTGTTTCCATGCTTCCAGCGGGAGCTAAGATTTCAGGATTTGCCATTGTGATTAATACTTTCTGCAAGTCGCTTGAGCTTTAAGGAATTTTCAAGCTGTTCGATTTTGGAGCGCATGACTTCCATTTCTTTGAGAGCAGCATCACGTTCCATTCTGGCGCGTCCGGCTTCATCCACATATTCTTTTGTTTGAGCGGAAATTTCTTCGAGACGCTTGTTGGATTTATTCAAATCATCCAGAGCGGACAGAGCAGCCATGATTGCAGCATTATACTGTGAAACGCCGAGTCTGTCCATAGAATCTGTAATTTTATTTTCGAGTGTTCTTGCGAGTCCGTAAACATAATTAGGTGCTTCTGCGGTCTGCATAACATAATCTTTTCCACAGATAACGACTTTTACTTTATTCATCATAATCAATTCAACTCCTGTTCGTTCAGAAATGCCGTATTGCAGAAACTACTGTCCCGACAGCCCTGTAACCGCCGGGCAGTTCCCTGTCAGTCAGTTTCAGTTCTCCGGAGTCGTTCAGGAAAACTGTAATTTTTCCATACTGCTGTATATCATTTTTTTCGGCAATGAGCATATCACCCCGCAGAAACGCAAATTCCGGATATTCGCTTTCCAGACAAAAGGCAAATAACGGATGCTTATGCTTTACTTCAGAAAGAAAATCATAATAGCGGATGATATTGCATTCGTCCAGAGTTTCAGAATTTTCCCGGATACCGCTGATAACCGGAATTCCCTCCGGAACGGAAGAAGACACAAAAATAGCGCGTTTTTTTGCAGAATCTATCTGTAATTTTCCATCTTTTTCGAGCTGATGCAGATAACGGTGTACGGTCGAAGTAGACCGCACTCCGACTGCCTGCATAATTTCGCGGACGGATGGCGCGATACCATTCTGACGGATGCATTTCTGTACAAATTCCAGAATATCTTCTGACCTCTGATTATTCATATTGTTTCTCCTTTAATTTTTCAAGAATCATTTTAGCGACTTTGTTGATGTCGCCACAGCCCATAGTCAGCACCAAATCGCCGGGCTGAACATGTTCGGTCACATACTTGCAGACATCATCAAAATTCTGATATTTGCGTTCATCGGTATATTCTGCGGATTCGTCCTGCGGAAACCAGACTGTTTTGTCTTTATTCATGATTTCAGCAAGATTTCTGGTATAGATATTCCAGGTATTCTTCTCTCTTGAACCCATGATATCTGTTAAGACAGCAATATCTGCAATGCTGAGAGCTTCGGCGAATTCTTCGAGATGCTGGGCAGTTCTGGAGAATGTGAACGGCTGGAATACTGCCCAGATGCGCTTATAGGGCATTTCTCTGGCAGCTCTGAGGGTTGCGGTCAGTTCTGTAGGATGATGTGCATAATCATCTGCAATGGTCACACCGTTGACTTCGCCCTTGATTTCAAATCTTCTGCCTGCGCCGTGAAAAGCTTTCAGTCCGTTCTGAATCTGTTCAAACGGAATGCCGATATTATCGCAGGCGGCAACTGCGGCAAGAGAATTCAGAATATTATGCTCACCGGGAACTTGAATGACAATTTTTCCGAGTTCCTGAGCGTTTTTCAGAACTGTATAGCACATCTGACCGCCGAGATGTTCCGGATTGACAGCGCGGTAATTGTTATTTTCTCCGTAGCCGAAAGAAATCATTTCTTTTCCGGAAATGCCTTCTACTGCCTTGCAGGTGTTGGCATCATCACCGTTATAGATAATTGTTTTGGAAGTCAGTTCACAGAATTTATGGAATGACTTGATAATATTATCCACAGTCTTGAAATAATCCAGATGGTCAGCATCAATATTCAGGATGACAGCAGTATCCGGATAGAGTTTCAGGAACGTGTCAACAAATTCGCAGGATTCGCAGACGAAAATATCACTTGTGCCGGCGCATCCGCTTCCGCCGATACAGGGGAGCTTTCCGCCGATAAAAGCAGACAAGTCCACTCCGGCATCATGCAGAATCTGTGCGAGCATGGAAGTGGTTGTTGTCTTGCCGTGCGTACCGGATACACATACTGCATTCTGATACCAACTGCTGACAATGCCTAACAATTCGCTTCGTTCGAGCACAGGCACACCGGAAGCTCTGGCAGCAATCAGTTCCGGATTGTCTGCCATAATCGCGGCCGTATGCACAATTAAGTCAGCACCCTCGATATTTTCGGCTCTCTGACCGAACATGACCGGAATACCCATATTCCGGACAGCCTGAAGGGTTTCGGTTTCATTGTTATCCGAACCTGTCAGATAAAATCCCTTGGAATGCAGAATCTGTGCGAGCGGATACATACCGCTTCCGCCGATTCCGATAAAGTGAATATGTTTTTTTTCGTCTAAAATTGATTTGTTCATAAAATACACCTAATTTCTTCTTATTTAGTACACAAATTGCGTTTATACTATTCTTATACTGCTTTTTGGTTACAATTGTCAATTCTTTCCTGAAAGTATGCTTCATAAAGAATTTCATTATACAAAATCAGAATTTTTTCAAAAAGCAGTTTTCCATGATTAAGGAGGTTAATAAATATTATGGAAATCACAGACATCAAAATCAGAAAACTCATGACAGAAGGACGTTTGCGCGCTGTTGTCTCCATTACACTGGATAACATGCTTGCCGTCCATGACATCAAAGTCGTGCAGGGCGATTCCAGGCTTTTCATTGCTATGCCCAGCCGGCGGGACGAAAACGGCGTATTCCGCGATATTGTACATCCTATTCAGCCGGATGCCCGTAAAATGATTGAAGAAAAAATTCTGGATGCCTATCAGAATTATCTTGCTCTTACAGAAGCAGAAGAACAGGCAGCAGCAAAAGAAGTATAAACCAGCATTCTTATCTTATGCAGGAACGCGGAAAGCGTTCCTGTTTTTTTATGCCTGATTTCTTGTTTTCATGGCTGCGTATTTCAGCACTGCAATCTGGGTTTTGGAATCCGGCACTTTATCAGAAAGTATCAGACTGACAGCTTCTTCAAACGGAATTTTCTCGACATCAAGAAATTCATCATTATCGAGATTCTGTTTGCCGTAATGCAGACCCTTTGCCAGATATATCCGGATAACTTCACTGCAATAGGCAGGAGTCGGAAAGAGTTTTCCCAGATAGGTGAATTCTTCAGCCGTGCATCCGCATTCTTCGAGCAGTTCACGTTTTCCGCATTCTTCGGGATTTTCACCATATTCGAGCTTTCCGGCAGGGATTTCGAGTGTCACTGCGCTGTGCGGATAGCGGAACTGCCGGACAAACAGGATTTCTTCCTTATCGGTCAGAGCCAGAACGCACACACCGCCCGGATGACGGACAACTTCGCGGACAGCCTCTGAACCGTCTTCAAGCTGTACTTTATCCTTTTCGATATGCAAAATTTTTCCGTCATAAATTTTTTCGCTTTCCAGTTTTGTTTCATTCAGATGATTTGTGGTCATGAGAAACAGCACTCCTTTCAGAAATTTCAATATTTTTGAGATGGGCAATATAGGCATCAGAAGCCCTTACCCTGGAGAGATAATCATAATTTTTGGGATACGGCTTATCTGTGAATAATTTCTTCCCGAAAATCAGATACAGCATCAGCAGGAGCATTCCGGCAATTGTGATACAGAAACCGATTTTCAGTCCCGGAAGCTGGTAGGAAAATACAATTTCATTCTGACCTGCTTCACACAGAACAGCCATGAATCCTCCGCTGACTTTTTCGATTTCGACAGGCTTTCCGTTGATTTCTGCTGTCCAGCCGTCATCATAAGGAATGCTGAAAAACAGCAGTTTCGGCTGACCGAGTTCTATTTCTGCGGAAAAGCCTTTTGCATCATAGACAAAATTCTGACAAGATTCTGTCATGTGCTTTTCACAGGCATTGAGATATTCCTGCTTGCTGAGAGAAACAGCAGAAGGATTTTCAATCTCTGTGATAACATCCTGATATTTTTCCGCCTGTTCCTGATTCAGAATTAAGGCATGAATCAGCATTTTTTCGCGGATAGAATCCTGTTTTTCTTTCATAGCTTCTTCGGTGACGAATTTATCATAAGTAAATCCGACGGGAATAAAATAATTATTTTTATAGATTTCAAAGCCGTTTTCCGTCCTGTCATAGACAAAGCCGGGCATTTCAAAAGCTTTCTGTTCTTCTTCGGATGTTTCCTGAATCTTATCGAAATAATACTTTACTGAAAACAGTCCCCGGAGAGTATAATGTTCCGGCTCGGCACGGGAAGCCACATCCCGTTCAATGCCGATGCTTTCATAGAAATTCATGATAGACGGACTGACAACGCTCTGAAAGCATCTCATGCTGGAAAGTCCCCAGAACATAGGATAATTATCATAATCTTTCGAGATATCCACACGGAAGTAATCAGCATCATCTGTATCATACGAAATACTGAGCTGTTCTTCGCCATGGATTCCCTCACGGATATACGTTTCTGCATTCGTGCCGATAGCCTTGCCGAAATATACTATTGTTCCCGTGCAGACAACACAGGCCGAAACTGTCAGAATAACAGCTTTTTCCAGAAACAGCTGTTTTTTCTTTCTGATTCTGATGATATCATATGCTCCAATCCAGCACAGCGCACTGACTCCCAGCGTGATATAAAAATAAACCGGAATCGCTGTAAACTGAAAGAATTTAATTTCGCCGTCTTCTTTTACCGGCAGAAGCGAAATCAAGCCGAAGATTCCCAGCATCACAGCACAGACATTCATGCCCTGCTTCCATTCAATTTCCGGATTATCCAGTGCATAAGCCGTCATCATGGCCAGAATCAGAACCGGCATATAATACCATCTTGCATAGTAGGAAGCATTCAGCATATAGAACGCGCTGTTCAGCACCGGAACAAAGGCACATATCATGCAGATGAAAGTAATTCTGCCAGCCCAGTGTTTTCTGTTCCGGTTTATAAAAGCTATTACTCCGGCCATGGAAAACAATGGCAGATAACCGCCCATAGAAGCCCATTTTGCATATTTGGTCTGGAACAGATTCGTCCGTGCCGGGGCATCCGGTATCATGAAGAAACTCTGAATAATCCTGATAATTCTGGTTTTATCAGAATATAATATCATATCCTGTCCGAACAGATATTCCGATACTCTGTCATTCAGAATCACGGCCAGTGCTGCCGGAAGCAGTACCGCACAGGCAATGCATACCCCGATAACAGCTTCTATTGCCAGCGCAAAAAATTTTTTCAGGCTGACATGAAAGTCTTCACTTTTGCACCGGACAAGAAAATACAATATCAGAAATACTGCCTGTCCGGCAAAGAAGAAATAATGCAGTACTGCCATAAAAGCAACACTCACCGCAAACCAGCCTTTTCGGTTATGATTGATTAATTCTTCCATTGCAATCAGCATGAGCGGAAAAAAGGCCGTCACATCCTGAAAATGATTAAAAAAAATATTAAACAACTGAAATCCCGAAAATGCATATAACAATCCGCCGATAACAGCAGTATCCGGATGCTTTACAAATCTGCGGATATATGCATAAGCCGTCATGGATGCCAACCCATGTTTCAGGCATAATAACCAGGGAATCGCATATAATACCCATTGTTCCGGCAGAATCACTGTCAGCCAGAAGAACGGACTTCCGGTCAGATAAAATGCATATGACCCCAGAAAACTGCTTCCCAAATCCGTGTACCAGTTCCAGCCGAACAATCCGCCGTCACGAACAGCATCATTCGCCAGCTCGTAAAACGGAAGCTGCTGTGATACAAAATCTCCGTAATAAATAAAATATCCCTTATCAATACATAATAACGGCATCAATACGACACATAAACTCAGGAATCCCAGCCCGAAAGAAAGTGCATATTTCTCACCGCTTTGTTTTTTCAAGAAACATCATCTCCAGAACGGCAATTTTTCAAATCTGCCTGCATATACTATACAGAACGGCGGTTTACAGAAAAACCAGATTCGGCAGAATCCCCTTTTCAGAAACATCAATCAGCGCATAGCTCGGCCGTTTGCCGTCGCGCGGAATGCTCAGGCTTCCGGGGTTGAGAATATACAGGCCGTCTTCATAACGGCAGTCGCTGACGTGCGTGTGCCCGTAAAGTACAATATCTGCCTGATTTTCTCTTGCTTCATAGGCAATCCTCGCTGTGCTGAACTTGACCTGAAAATTATCGCCGTGTGCTGCAAAAATTTTATGTCCATAGGGCAAATCCAGTGTCAGTGTGCGATATACTTTCACATCCTGACGATAATCACAGTTACCTTTCAGGCAATGAAATTTCTGTTCCGTCCACGGCTCATAAGTAAAAAGCTGATACAGTTCTTTTTCGCCGTCTCCCAGATGAATAAACATATCAGCATCCTGATGCAGAAGCACTGTTTTATGCAATGCTCTGTAATCACCATGGGTATCAGAAAGTACAATGATTTTCAAATGCAAAACCTCCTTGATTCAGAAATTCACCAGGAATCTATTTTATTATAACACAAACTGTCAGAAATTACAATACAGTTTTGCAGAAAGATTTTTTGAAAGAAAGGTGTTTTTTTATGGATAATTCTTCTATTCAGAATCTGAACGGCTTGTTGCAGACCGTCAGCCGGAAATTAGGCGTACCGCCGGAACAGCTCCGGCAGGAACTCGAAGCCGGAAAATTTGACAGTGCCCTGAAAAACATGTCTCCGGCAGAAGCAAGCAAATTTCAGCAGGCAGTAAAAAATCCGCAGATGGTTGACAAAATCATGAGCACACCGCAGGCAAAAGCCCTGTATCAGAAACTGACAGGCGGAAAGTAATGGAAAACCTGCTTGGCAAGATGCAGGAATTACTCTCCGACCCGGAAAGTATGAAACAGATTTCAGAACTGGCGCAGATGTTCAAATCCGGCGAAACGGCTTCTTCTCCTGAAACTTCTTCACAAAGTTCTGAAGAAAATCTTCCCGACTTCGACCCCGGCCTTCTGCTGAAAGCCGGCGAACTGTTCCGTCAGCCGGAAGATGATAAAAATACTGCTCTGCTTCTGGCACTTCGTCCGCATCTTGGAGAAAGCAGACAAATCAAACTTGATAAAGCTGTCCGGCTGTTAAAGCTCTGGCACATCTGGAAACAATTACAGGCATCCGGAATGCTCCAGAATTTATTATGATTTTATCAGAGGTGAGAGAACATGGCACAGACTCCGCAGCAAAGTTTTGATGCAATGCGTCAGGATGCAATCCGGCGTTCACGGGAAATGCAGCGCAGGGCTGTGCCCATGCCGCCGCCTCCACCTCCGGCAGTGTCTCCTGCACCTCCGAAACCGTCCGTTTCTTCTGTTCCGAAACCGGACGTCTTGCAGAGTCTGCATCTTTCGGATGACTTACAGCATCTTCTGACAAGCTGGGACGGCGAAAAACTAGCTCTGCTTGCCCTGCTGTATCTTCTCTACAAAGAGGGCGCAGAAGCGGAACTTCTGCTTGCGCTTGCTTATATTATGCTGTAAGGAGGATTGCATGTTCTTTTTCCGGAATTATCTTTACTGGATGCTGTGGGGAATCTGTCTGCTGATTCTGCTTTTCTTCTACATAAAAAGACAGAAACCTGTCCGGACGTTTCTGCTTGGAAGCATTACCGGCCTGACAGCACTGTTTCTTCTTCATTTTTATGGAGAAGCCGTCGGTTTTGCGCCGACGCTCTGCACAGCCAATCTGCTGACAAGTACTATTCTGGGCATACCGGGGACGGCCTTAATTGTCCTGACCCATGCCCTGACAGCATAACAGAAAAAAGCGGAAACGTTTTTCGTTTCCGCTTTTGATTTCCTTGTAAGTAAAACTTACTTGATTTCGATTGTTGCGCCGGCTTCTTCCAATTTAGCTTTCAGTTCTTCAGCTTCAGCCTTGGAAACGCCTTCCTTCAGAGTCTTGGGTGCGCCTTCTACAACTTCCTTAGCTTCCTTCAGGCCGAGACCAAGAACGTCCTTGACAGCCTTGATAACGCCCATCTTCTTGTCGCCAAAGGATGCGAGAACAACATCAAATTCGGTCTTTTCTTCTGCTGCTGCGCCTGCGCCGCCTGCTGCGGGAGCTGCTGCAACGGCTGCTGTTACGCCGAATTCTTCCTGAATAGCTTCAACCAGTTCTGCGAGTTCCAGAACGGAGAGAGCCTTAATATCTTCAATAAATTTCTGTGTCTTTTCAGATGCCATGATAAAAAACTCCTTTTCAAAAAATTTTCAAAAAATAATTAATTTGTGATTGCTATGCTGCAAATCTTATGCAGCTTCGCCATTCTTGTCCACAACAGCCTGCAACAGAGCAGCCAGCTTCTGAATCGGGCCTTGTAAAGAGCCAACGAGCTGAGCAAGCAGAACATCCTTGGACGGAATCTTGGACAGAGCCATGATTTTAGCTGCGTCATAGAATTCGCCTTCTACCGCACCGGCCTTCAGTGTGAAGTTTTCGGACTTTTCAGCAAATTCACCCAGAATACGAGCCGGAGCTGTCTGGTCATCAGCAGAAACTGCGATTGCAGTTGTACCGTTCAGAACATCATCAAAATCAGTAACACCGTTTGCGTTGAATGCTCTCTTGAGCAGGGTATTCTTTTCAACGAAATAAGTTACATTTGCTTCTCTCAGATTCTTTCTGAGCTGAGTATCCTGTTCTACAGTAATGCCCTTGTAATCTACGAGAACAACAGAAACGCTGTTCTTGAGCAGTTCAGCTAATTCCTGCACTCTGGCCTGTTTGGTTTCGAGAACCTTTGCACTTGGCATTAATATTCACCTCCGCAGAATTATTGTGATACGGAGAACAGAAAAGCTCTCCTGACGTACAGGAGAGCATAATAATCTTGATAAAAATCAAACTTCTGCACTCCTCGGCCGGACTTACGGGCAAGCCCACCAGCTGTCTTTAGAATACGTTTTATTCACGACTTTATCATTATAGCATATTTCAAATCATTTGTCAAGTGTTTTTTCAGAATTTTTTCAAATTATTTCTGATACAAATCGGGGGCGAAAAATACTTCGCTGAAAAATCTCTTTGTTTTTTCTGCGCCCAAAGCTCTTTTGAAGACATCTGTAGAAACGCCGCCGTCATCTACAAGCCTGTCGGAATATGTTTTATTGCACTTCCATTTTTTCTGATAGGCTTCTTCGTCTGTGAAAGCAGGGGTATTTTGTTCCATCTCGATGAATGTATTGAGATTTTCAGTAAATATCTGCATATTTTCCTCATCCGCAACTGGCTTTGTAAGCTTGGCGGTGCATACCGGGCGGATAGCATCATACCAGCACGGATGTACCGGCATGTCACGCAGCTGTGCATGTTTTTCGTGATTGGCCTTGAACTTTTCGATATAGCTGAGATATAACTCATCCTGATAATCTACCAGATTATAGATTTCATTCAAATAGCTTCTTGTCTCGGCATTGTACATATAATCCGTCGTGAATAAGGGAAGATTTTTAAAATAAGGCATGAGTGTGAAGGTATCCATCTGAAAGACTTCGGAATCAACACATTTCATAGTCAAAAGATTTCCGACACCTTCAATTTCATACTGCTGAATTTCAAAATGCATGTTTTGAATATTCATTTTTCTGAATTCTTCCGGAACAGTACGTTCTGTTACCGTGTAATATTTCCGGAGGGTTTCGAGTCCCGTTTTGAGACGCTTTTCGATTAAAGTCTTATTGATTTCAAAAATAGTGCTCATGGTTTTTCCTGCCTTTCTGATAATAAAATATAAATTTTATTTTCTCTGAAAATCCGGATTTTCGAGAAATTTCAGCCTGATTTCATCTCTTGTGTGAAATCTGTCCCATACATCACGGGAAATCGAAAAAATCCTGAAAGCTTCTATATCAGGAAGTTTTTTCAGATTTTCCCTGAACAACGGAGTCAGCTCCTGATGCATAATCATTTCTGCTTCTTTGTGACTGCCGTCTGTTTCCTGTCCGCACATGTTTGTAATATGCCAGACAGCTTCATTGATAAATTTTGTCAGAAGGCTTTCAGAATACAGCTTGTGAAGCGTATAGAATTCTTCTTCCGTGACTTCGTTTCCGAATTCTCTTTGTCCAATCCAGTCCCTGGAATGATAGGCATCATAATTCAGTATCACTTCGGGAAGCCTGTCGGTCATAATCACCCAATATGCCAGCATAGATTTTGCTTCCGGAAATGCCCAAAGCAAGTGAAGCAGGATTTTCCAGTTTTCGGGAGAATCGCCCTGTTCGGTGATATATTCTTCAATACAGCAGTTTGCATAAGCGATTCTGCCACAGAAAGAAATATCTGAAAAATCAAGATTCTGCATGATTTTTATTCTCCGTTGTCCGATATATAACTATTATTTTCCTCAATGGGAATATCAATCATGAGAGAACTGCTGTTTCCGCTGGTGACTTTCGGCATGACACCGTCCCATTTATCAATCTGATTATACATCAGGACTTTGTTTGAGAGGGATTCTTCAATTTTCTTATTGGCATCCGCCTGCGCTTCGGCTTTGGCGCGGATAGCTTCTGCTTCGGCATTGGCAGCGATAACTTTCTTTTTGGCTTCGGCTTCTGCAATAACAATCTGCTGTTTCTGTTCGGTCTGCGTCTTGATAAGATTCTGTTCAGCGACCTGTTTTGCCTCAATAGCGGCATTGAATTCAGCAGAGAAATCAAAATTGACGATATTGAATTTTTCGATATAAATTCCGTAATCGTTCAGCTTGTTATCGAGTTCGGTCTTAACTTCATCGCCGACTGCGGTGCGTTTTGTGATGAGTTCTTCGGCAGTATATTTTGCAGTTGCGGCTTTCATACACTCCTGCACGACAGGTGTGATTAACACAGTCTGATAATCCGTGCCGACATTCTGATACATCTGCGCCGACATATTGGAAACCAGTCTGTAATTGACAGCAATCGTACTGCTGACAGTCTGCAAGTCTTTCGAGACAGCGGAAGCGGGGGCTTCATAGACCTGAATTTTATTCGAGACATTCTGCACATTCTGTACAAACGGTGCTTTGAAATGGAAGCCCTCACTCAGAACATTCTGCGATACCTGTCCGAGTGTTACGACAACCCCGGTATGTCCTGCGGGGACGATAGTTGCCGCATTTCCGATAATTATCAATGCTGCCAGTGCAATTACTGCTGACAGAACAATTCTCTTTATTTTAGCTTTATTCATGAATCGCTCTCTTTCTTGGTTAAATCAATCACCGTTGGCGAATTTCTTCTGTTTGTAAGATTCTGTTCTTTGCGGAGTCTGCCGTCACGGATTAAAGCATAGACAGCATCCCTGTCTTTATCCGCAAGGGCTTTCTGATAATCCTGCAAATGATGAATCAGAATATCCAGTTCATAAGACAGGCTCTCCTGATTTTCCATGAACAAATCTGCCCACATATCCTCATTCATAGTTGCGATACGGGTCATATCCTGAAAGCTTCCGCCTGAAAAACCGCTCTCGAACTGAATTTCCGGGCTTTGCACATAAGAACTGGATACTACATGCGCAAGCTGGGAAGTATAGGCAATCATTCTGTCATGCATTTCCGGCGTAGTGATAACAAATTTCCGGAAGCCTATCTGATGCGCGAAATTCTGTACCTGTGCGATAATAGATTTGGGAGTTTCAGGGAGAGGTGTCATGATAAAATTCGCCCCCTGAAACAGATTTTCATCCGAAACATCAAAGCCTGCTTTTTCCTTGCCAGCCATGGGATGGGTACTCAGATAATGTACACCGTATTGGGAACAGAGTTCTGTCATTTTCTTCGGGAGGTCAGTTTTTACGCCGGTGACATCCAGAACAATTGTATTTTTCTGCATTGTTCCGATATGATTTCTGACCCATTTTCTTGTTAAATCCGGATAGAGTGAAGTAATAATCATATCAAATCCGGAGCAGTCATCCCCGGCGATTTCGTCAACGGCATGTTCAGCGAGGGCTTTTTCGGCAACAGCTTTGGTTCTGTTCCATCCGCAGACGGCATGGTCAGTATAAGCGTGAATCGCCTTGCAGAGCGAACCGCCGATTAATCCTAATCCGGCAACCAGAATTTTCATAGCTATCAAATCTCCTTATGATGTTTTTTCCGTTTCTTCTTGGCAACGGAAACTTTCTTTTTTTCTTTCGGCCTGACGGCAGGCATAGAAACTGTTTTGAATGTTGCTGTCACGCTGAAATCCAGATTCATTTTCTGTTCTTCTTTCGGCTGTTCCGGCTGTATGTGTACTTCTGTCACTTTTTCCGGGGGCTGATAGAATACTGGTTCTTCTTTCATTTCAGAAGCTTCCGGATTCGGAGCAGTTTCCTCTTTTGGGAGAGGTTCTTTGAGCTGTGCTGTATCACGGGTGAAAATCTTCTTCCAGAAATCAGCAATTTTACTGATAAAACCTTTTTTCACAGATTTTGCAGATTTTTTTGTTTTTTTATGCTTTTTGGATTTTTTATTTTTCTTTCTGGATTTTTTGGTAACTTCGGATTTTGCATGTTCAGTATCAGAAATTTCGGATTCTTCCAGAGTCACATCACTGAGCTGTTCTGACATTTGTTTTAATCCGGCATCTTCGCCGGAAGTGAACGGGATATCAGGGATTTCCGATAAAGCCGGGATTTCCGGGCTTTTGGTTTCGCGTAAAAATTTAAGCTGTGCAGAATTTTCGGTTTCTGCAATCTGTGAAAATTCAGAAAGCGCATCTTCCCATGCGGGAATTTCTTCTTCTGGTTCGGGAAGCACCTGTTCCGGGAGCGGTTCTGGAGGAAGAACCGCCTGTTTCATCTTCCGGCGGATTTCTTCGGCACGTTTGCGGACTTTTTCTTTCCGGATTTGTTCGGGAGTCCGGGGCGGTGTGGAAGCAAGCACTGCTTCCAGCTTTTCCTGTTTCAGGCGGTCAGCAATGCTGGTATCTCTGGGAACATCCGGCGGAAGTTCGTCCTTGATTTCAATATGGAAATTCTTTTTGGGCTGAACCGTATCAGAAAGCGATTCTGTCTGTAATTTCTTCTTTTTCTTATGTTTTGTTTTTGTGGGTTTCTGTTCTGTTTTAGGGAGTGGTTTTCTGTCGGCATCCGGCTGGGGAAGCGCATCTTCCAGAAGTCTGTCATGCATTCTGACAACCGGATTCTGAGAAGGTTCTTCTGAAAAATGGCTCACCGGGTCAGGAGTGACAACCGGCGGCCGTTTTCTTGACGGAGGTGCATCATAGACAGGTTTTGGTGCTGTTGGTGCAGAAGTCCGTTCGCGGTTCATTTTCTCAACAATGGCATCCACTTTCTGACGGGATTCTTCACTGACAGCGATTTCCGGAGAGGGCGGAAGTTCGGAATCATCCACTAAATTACGGAGCAGGTCATGAAATTCTCGTTTCATAAGATATCATTAACCTCTGATTTGGCCGTTTCCGGTGATTCTGTACTGAGTTGTTGTCAGTGCAAGCAGACCCATAGGCCCTCTTGCATGGAGTTTCTGGGTAGAAATGCCGATTTCTGCCCCGAATCCGAATTCTTCGCCGTCAGTGAATCTTGTAGAGGCATTGACATAGACAGCAGCAGAATTCACATGATTCAGGAAATATTCTGCATGGTTCATGTTCTGTGTGATGATGGATTCCGAATGACTGGTGCTGTATTTCTGGATATGAGAAACAGCTTCTTCGACAGAATCCACAACCCGGACAGCAATTTCATAATTGCCATATTCTTTGAAGTAATCTTCTTCGGTGACAGGAATCACGCAGTCACCGAGAATTTTTTTAGTGATTTCGCATCCGTGGATGATAACTTCATGCTTATCGAACGCTTTCTTGATTTCGGGCAGAATTTTTTCTGCGATATTTTTATGAATCAGGAGTGTTTCAATGGCATTGCAGACAGACGGACGCTGTGTCTTGGCGTTATCAGCAATGCTGACAGCCATTTCCGGTTCTGCGGATTCGTCGATATAAACATGACAGTTTCCAGCACCCGTTTCGATAACCGGAACAGTTGCCTGCTTGACAACTGCCTGAATCAGGCCTGCACCGCCTCTGGGAATCAGAACATCCAGATAGCCGTTTAACTTCATCATATCGGCGGCAGTTTCCCTGTCAGTCTTTTCAACAAGCTGAACCAGTTCTGCCGGAAGTCCGACACTGACGAGTGCTTCCTGCATGACTTTCACCAGACAGAGATTAGAATTGATAGCTTCCTTTCCGCCCCGGAGAATCACTGCATTACCAGCTTTCAGGCAGAGTACAGCAGCATCCACAGTAACATTCGGACGGGATTCAAAAATAATTCCGATAACGCCCATAGGTACGCGTACCTGACGGATTCTTAAACCGTTTGGCCGAAGCCAGCCCCTGACTTCTTCCCCAACGGGGTCATCTAAAGCAACTACTTTCAGAACCGCATTGGCGATTGCCTGAATGCGCTTTTCATCAAGTTTCAGTCTGTCCTGCATTGCCGGAGTCATGTTATTTTTGACAGCATTTTCCATATCTTTCTGATTGGCTTCGATAATCTTGTCAGTATTCTGAACCAAAGCTTCAGAAATGGCTGTCAGTGCCTGATTTTTGAGCACTGTTCCGGCAGTGGATGCCGAATAGCTTGCCTGTTTTGCTTTCTGACCTAATTTTTCCATATAATTCATGATAAAATTCCCCTCTCTGCTGATATATTTTATGACTTGGAAGCCGGAAAATATGTTCCGATTTCTTCTCCGTCGAATAATTTATATAAATCTTCCGGATTTTTGCCGTTCATGATAATCATATCCACTCCGGCGGAAGTGGCGATTTTTGCGGCATTGATTTTCGTCGCCATACCGCCTGAACCCAGCTTGCTTCCTGCGCCACCGGCGATTTCTTCGATATGTTCATCAATCTTTTCGACAACCGAAATGATTTCGGCATTTTGATTCTGATGTGGGTCATCTGAATACAGGCCGTCAATATCTGACAGAATAATTAAAGCTTCTGCGCCGGCGATAGATGCCACAATTGCCGAAAGTGAATCGTTTTCGCCGATTTCGAGTTCCAGTTCGTCGATAGCGACGGTATCATTTTCATTTACAATCGGAATCACGCCGAGTTCGGTCAGCGCATCAATGGCATTGCGGACGTTATTCACTCTATCCGGTGTGCTGATAATTGTTTTTGTCAGGAGAATCTGTGCGACGGTAATTCCATATTTTGCGAACATCTCATCATAGATATGCATCAGTTCGCACTGACCAACAGCAGCAGCAGCCTGTTTTGAGGGAGTATCTTTCGGACGTTCTTTCAGATTCAGCTTGCCGACTCCCAGGCCAACTGCACCGGATGAAACCAGAATGATTTCATGACCGGCATTCTGCAAATCTGCGAGCACTCTGGTCAGATTTGTCATACGGCGAATGTTGAGCTTTCCGGTTTTATGCGCCAGTGTGGAAGTGCCTAATTTAATCACAATGCGCTTTTTATTTCTTAAATCTATCATAAAAATGATTCTTGCCTTTCTATTTTTAATTTACCTGATTCTTGGGACTGCCTGCGAGATAGGCTTCAAGATTATCGGAAACTATCTGCAATAATCTTTCACGGGTTTCGACTGCCGACCATGCAATGTGCGGCGTAATCAGGCAGTTTTTCGCAGATTTCAGAGGGGTTTCCGGAGACATTGGCTCTTGTACGAGTACATCAAGGCCAGCACCGGCGATTTTCTCCTGATTGAGTGCATCTGCCAAATCCTGTTCACAGACGATTCCGCCTCTTGCCGTATTGATGAGATAAGCGGAAGGCTTCATCAGGCTGAGAGTTTCTTTTCGTATCAGATTTGCGGTTTGTTCCGTCAGCGGACAGTGAATTGTCACGACATCCGACTGCCGGAAGATTTCTTCCTGAGAAACTAATGCAAACGGACAGTTTTCCGGTTTCGTTCTGGTATTGATGATAACTCTCATTCCGAGGGCATCAGCGACTTTTGCGACATTCCGGCCAATACTTCCATAGCCGATAATTCCGATTGTTTTTTGATACAGCTCATGCACCGGATACGGAAAATAAGAAAACACCTGACTGCGTTCCCATTCACCCTCTCTGACTGCTTTGTGATAAGCATTCAGATTTCCGGCCAGAGTAAACAGCAGGGCGAACGTATGCTGTACTACTGCATGAGTGGAATATTCCCCGGCATTGCAGACAGTAATCTTTCTTTCTGTTGCTGCCGGAATATCAATATTATTATACCCTGTTGCGAACAAGCCGATATATTTCAGATTTCTGCACTGATTCATGACTTCTCTGGTGATGGGGGTCTTATTGCACAGAACTGCATCTGCATCACCGATTTTTTCAGCGACTTCATCAGGGCTGGTTGTGCCATTGCAGATGACTTCGCCATACTTCGAGAAAATTTTCAGAATATGGGCTTTCATATCCGGAAGTGCAAGTGTATCTCCGTCAGGAATTACAATTTTCATGATGCATTCTCCTCTTGTTCAGATTCTGACTGTTTGGGAACAGGTTCAGGATTTTTATTTTTATCCACAGTCACTGACAGAACAAATGCCAGAATCAGAGCGATAAATTCCACCACGCCCAGACCATAGAAAAAGCTCATGCTGTCCACCAGATACGGCAGAAGCGTACACGGCAGGGCAATTGCCATCACAAGATGATGACTTTTTCTGTATCGGATAAATTGCAGACCGAACACCAGCAGTGCCAGCATTCCGAGGACAATATGCATTCCCATATGAATCGGAAATAAAGAATTATCTATTGTTTCCATAAGTTTTCAGTCTCCTTTGATTGATATTCTGCATTTCTTTTTTATTATAGCACAAATATTTCCGAAATGCAATAGAGAAATTTATTTTTCTGCATGTCATTTCATAACAGGAGAAGTTCTTCATAGCCGAGGACTTCTTCAATCATTCGGATAGCACTTTCGTGACGGAACTCCATTTTCTGGAGAATTTCTCCGCCCTTCATGATAAGGCGGTGAGCGATAACTTCGGGAGCAGTTTCGCGGATATCTTCAGAGATGAGATAATCACGGCCGTGCATAGCCGCCCATGCTTTTGCCGTCTGATGCATGGCCTGCAAACCTCTTGTGCTCAATCCAACCTGAACAGTTTTGTCAGTTCTGGTTTTTTCGGCGATAGCCAGCAAGGCTTCTGACATTTCATCAGAAGTATAGACTTTCTGTACGGATTCGCGGGCTTTCAGAAGTTCCTGCACGGAACTGACAGTTTTTTCCGGAAGGTGATTTTCTCCTGCAAGAATTTGTTTTTCATCGTCATGTTCCGGATATCCCAGATGCAGGCTCATCAGGAATCTGTCAAGCTGTGATTCTGAAAGCGGATACAGATTCTGATTCTGGACGGGAGTCTGTGAAGCAATCACGAAAAATGATTCATTCAGAGGATAATGCTTTTCACCGTCGGAAACCTGATATGTTTCCATGCAGTTAATCAAAGCATTCTGTGTTTTCGGGGGTGTTCTGTTGATTTCGTCTGCTAACAGCATATCTGTAAAGACCGTTCCGGGATGAAATTCAAAATCTTTTGTTTTCGGACTGAATTCTTTTCTGCCGGTAACATCTTCAGGGAGCAAGTCCGGTGTACAGCGGATTCTGGCAAACTGACAGCCCAGACTGACCGCAAGTGCTTTTATAAGGGTATATTTTCCCGTTCCGGTCATATCTTCCAGAATGACATGACCTCCAGCTAACAAAGAAGCTATCACTCTGTCAATGACGGCATCCTGTCCGAATACTGCAAAAGCTATATTCTGATGCAGTTTTTCAGAAAATTCTTTTACCATAGAAGCAGTCCTTTCTTTATGATTCTGCAAACTGTGAACGATACAGTTCTGCATAGAAGCCATCTTCCTGAAGCAGAGCTTCATGTGTCCCCTGTTCGATAATATTCCCCTCGCACATAACAAGAATCCAGTCTGCATTCTGAATTGTCGAAAGTCTGTGTGCTATCACGAAGCTGGTTTTGCCCTGCATGAGTGTTTCAAACGCTTTCTGAATCCTGTGTTCAGTTCTCAGGTCAATACTGCTGGTAGCTTCATCCAGAATCAGCATGGGGGGATTGGTCAGCATAATCCGGGCGATACATAATAGCTGTTTCTGTCCCTGTGACAGTCCGGAAGTATCGGAAATCACAGTATCATAGCCATTCGGCAGACGCTTGATAAAGCTGTGAGCGTGTGCGGATTTTGCGGCCTGTATGATTTCCTCTCTGGAAGCATCCGGTTTTCCATAAGCGATATTCTGTGCGACTGTTCCGGTAAAAATCCATGTTTCCTGTAAAACCATCCCGAACTGATTTCGCAGGCTGTCACGGGTAAAATGTTTTGTACTCTGATTATCAAGTAAAATTTCACCATCCTGAATTTCATAGAATCTCAGCAATAAATTAATGACTGTAGATTTTCCGCATCCGGTAGGGCCTACAATAGCGATTTTCTGCCCGTGCCTGGCTTTCATGCTGAAATGCTGAATCAGGGGTTTTTCCGGCAGATATGAGAATGATACGTCTTTGAATTCCAGTCTGCCGTTGCAGGATTCAAGCACTTCACTCTGGCTGTCATCCGGTTCGGACGGAGCATCCAGAACTTCAAACACTCTCTGTGCGCAGGAAATGGCATTCTGCAATTCTGCGACAACGCCGGAAATTTCATTGAAAGGCTTTGTATACTGATTCGAGAATGCTAAGAAACTAGCCAGATTCCCGACTGTCATCACGCCGACCCACGGCAGAGCACCGATTGCTCCCAGTGCGCCGACTGTGCCGACTGCTGCATAAATCAGGCCGTTTACGAATCGGGTTGTTGGATTGCTCATAGATGAAAAAAACGTTGCTTTCAGGCTGATTTCGCCGAGTTCTTTATTGATTTCCGAAAATCTTGCTTCGGCGCGTTCTTCATAAGCGAATGCTTTGACAAGCTTCTGACTGCTGACGAGTTCTTCCGTCAGTGCGCCGATATCGCCTCTTAATTTAGACTGCTTCTGAAAGGCATTATGTGACAGTGCTGTAATTTTCCCTGCAACAATCAGTGAAAGCGGCGTCATCAGCATAACAATCACAGTAATCTTGAAATTAATCGTCAGCATGAAAACCAGAGTTCCGACAATCGTCACAATTCCGGTAAACAACTGTGCAAATCCCTGCAATAAGCCGTCGGATAAGATTTCAATATCTGAAATAACTCTGGCAATCATATCGCCTCTGGCATGACTGTCGATATACGAAACAGGCATTTCTTCAAGTTTAGCGGTCAGTTCTGAACGAAGATTCTTCACCGTTCCGAAAGCTAATCTGTTGATAAACAGACTTTCCAGAAACTGAAAAATTCCGCTGACAAGCACCAGAATTCCCAATATCAGGGCGATTCTGCCAAGTCCGTCGAAATCCACCTGATTCACGCCGACTGCATAGTCAACTGCTTTTCCAATCATGACGGGCACTATCAGAGAAAGTGAAATTCCTATCAGCGTGCAGAGAACCGTCAGAATCAGATATCCCCAGTAAGAACGGCAATATTTCAGAATTCTAAGAATGGTATGTTTCATTTCTGCCCTCCTGACTGCATCTGTGAATGATAGATTTCCTGATAGATATCACAGTTCTGCATTAACATTTCATGCGTACCCTGACCGACACATTTTCCGTCGTCGAGGACAAGAATCCAGTCGGCATTCATGAGCGAAGTAGCCCTCTGCGAAATGATGATTTTAGTCATCTCCTGACACTGATTTTTCAGAGCATGTCTTAATCTGGCATCTGTTGCATAATCAAGCGCACTCATGCTGTCATCCAGAATCAGAATATCCGGTTTTCCGGCCAATGCTCTGGCAATGGTAAGCCTCTGCTTCTGACCGCCGGAAAGATTTCTTCCGCTCTGCACTAAATGTGTATCCAGTCCGTACTGGAGAGAGTTCACGAAATCGGCCTGCGCAATTTCGATTGCCTGATGCATATCTGCTTCGGAAATGTTCTCATCTGCAAGGCGGAGATTTTCAGCAACTGTCCCGGTAAACAGCACGGCTTTCTGCGGAACATTGCCGATTTTCCGGTGCAGAGCCTTTAACTGATAGTTTTTGATATTTTTCCCGAAAATGCGGATTTCGCCTTCAGTTGCATCATAGCTTCTGGAAATCAGGCTTGCGAGGGTTGATTTTCCTGAACCTGTACCGCCGATAATGCCCAGTGTCTGGCCTTTCTGTAAAGCAAAGCTGATATGTTCCAGTGCCTTGTCACCAGCACCGGCATAAGAGAAACCGACATCCGAAAAAGACAGAATTTCTCCGGATTCCGGAACTTCGGGAAATTCTTCGCCGTCCTGCATGGAAGATTTTGTTTCCAAGATTTCGGCAACTCTCAGAGAAGAAGCCTGTGCTTTTGTCAGAATTACGATTAAATTTGCCAATGCAATCATAGCTAACAGAATCTGGGTCATATAGTTTGTGAATGCCGTCAAGTCGCCCTGACTGAGCCTTCCCGTATTGACATGAATTCCCCCGAACCATAATACAGCGACGATTCCGAGATTCATAATCATGAACGTCAGAGGATTCAGCACAGCGGAAATCTTTCCGACCTGAATCATGCTCTGTTCGAGGTCAGCGCATTCCTCCTGAAAAATCTGTGTTTCCTGTTTCTGACGGGCAAAGGCTCTTATCACTCTGATACCGTCGAGATTTTCGCCTGTATGCCTTGCAATATTGTCAAGCTTTTTCTGATTCCGGGTATATAATGGAATTGTCCTGTTCATGACAAAATACAGCAGGAGCGCGACTATCGGGGCGATAATCAGGAAAATCAGGGCTAATTTTGCATCAATTATCAGCGCCATGACAACTGCGCCAATCACCAGAAACGGTGCTCTTGATGCCAGCCGGATAAACATATTTACACCCGACTGTGATGCCGTCACATCATTCGTAATCCGGTTAATCAGTGTCGAAGTGCCCAGCCTGTCAATTTCGGTTTCTGAAAGCCTGTTGATATGTTCATACAAAGCCTTTCGCAAGTCCGAACCATAGCGGAAAGCGCATCTTGCAGCAAAATACTGACATGTCAATGCAAAACACAGTCCGCAGATGCCCAGAATTACTATCAGACCGCACATTCTGAAAATATAATTTTCGTCCTGATTGGCAATGCCGTTATCAATAATTCTCGCCATGACAACCGGAACGATTAATTCAAAAATAGCTTCCAGCAGTTTGAAGCACGGGCCAAGAATCAACTCCAGTTTATAGGGCTTCAAAAATTTCAGCAATTTCTGCATTTTTAAAATCCTTCTTCCTTATTTGATTTTCTATATTATACACTATCTGAGATAATTTTGCAAGAGTGAATATTTTTTCCGTTTCCGCCAAAGATATTATCAGAGGTGATTTTTATGATAAAAGAACATGCTGTAAAGCAAAAAGTAAAAAAACATCTGGGGTTTTATCTGGTGCTTCTGCTCTGCCTGGCAATGATTAGTTTTGCCTGCTGGTTCGCCTATGAACAGACGAAGAATCAAATCAGCATTGATTTGAATTCCGCTGTCGGCGATATCAAAGTCATGGAAGTACAGACCGATATTCCCAAATCTACAGAAGCACCTACAGAAAAAGAAACTCTTCCGGAAACCAGACCGGAAATCATTCACACACAGCCGATAGTCGTCCAGCCGTTGCAGACTGCTCCGGTTCAGACCGAAGTGATTACTCAGCAGGCAGGCCTGATTGATGCACCGGAAACTGCTCCGGCCGTTATCGAAACCGAAA
>SVNI01000141.1 GCA_015066975.1 Ruminococcus sp.
GAGAGGTTCCACCCGTTCCCATTCCGAACACGGCAGTTAAGCTCTCTTACGTCGAACATACTTGGCTGGTGACGGCCCGGGAAATTAGATAAGTGCCGGCATAATTATTAAAGACTGTCTCAGAAATGGGACAGTCTTTGTTGTAATTGTCAATAAATGTTAATGTTAAGGGGCGGAATAGTGTGCAAATTTCAGAACTGAAACGGGATATCAGAACAAATCAGGCGAAATGGTGTATTGTTACTGTTTATGTTGTTTTTACAGCAATTCAGGCTTCTTGTCTACAGCTTGTGGGGGATGATTTCTGGTGGGCACAGGTGGAAAGCATCTGGGATGTGTGGACAGAATCCAGTCCCAATGGAAGATATTTTTCAAATATGATTACATTCCTCATGGTGCGTAATGAATATCTGAGATGGATAATTTATTTTTTCGGCTCATTGCTGCTGTTTTTCCTGATGACTTCTATTCTGAAAAAATCATCACTTTGTGAATGGAAAGCCTATGCGGTAGTGAGTATTTCTATGTTACTGTTGCCTTTCCGGCTGGTGCGAAATGTAACAAACTGGGTCAGCGGTTTTCCGAATTATATGCTTTCGGCGGTTTTTGTCTTTTTTTATCTGCATTATTTCTGCATACCGGTTTTCAGCCGGGAAAAAGTACCGGAATTTAAGGGAAAAAGTCTCTGCCTTCTGCTTCTCGGTTTTCTGAGCGCACTTTTTGTGGAAAATGTTACTATTTATATTTTGATGCTTTCTGTATTCATGATTATTTTTTCGGCATTCCGAATGCGGAAAGCAGATATCGGGCATATTTTGTATCTGGTGGGAGCAGTTGCCGGCACAGTGCTGATGTTTTCAGACAGGAATTATCATTCTGTGATAGTAGAATCTTCCGACAGTGCCGGGGCGCGGTTTACGGATTTTTCCATGCTGGAAATCATCATGAAGATATATAATAAAATAATTCCGCTTTATATAAAACCTTTTTTCGTATGTCATCTTGTGCTGGCTGTTTGTCTGGTGAAACTGTATTTTCAAAAATATACAGAAAAATCATCACCAAAATATGCAAAGCCTTGTCTGGCAGTTGTGATTCTGTTTGCTTTTTATTCCGCCACGACACAGATTTACGCTGATTTTGAAGTGACAAGGCTGAATTATCTGACTCGCGCTCTGGAAACAGCATTGACATTTCTTTATCTGATTTCGCTGATATATTTATATTATCAGTTTCTTTCCAGAGAACTGTTTCAGAAATGCTGTTTGTTTCTGGTCAGTCATCTGCTTGTTGTCGCACCGTTTTTGATTGCCAATCCTGTAACAGGGCGATGTTTTTTCACAGAGTATCTTTTCTGGGTGCTGATGACAGGAACTGTTCTGGCTGGCGTACCGGAAACAGAAGGGGTACAGAAAAAAATGGAACAGCTTCTGATTTGTTCCGGAGTTCTTGTATGTACAGCGATTTTTTCCTTTATGCATATTTCAAATAAATATTATGATAATTTCCGGATAAAGTATCTGAAAGAACAACTGGACAGTGATGTGCAGATTCTCTCTCTGATTGAAATTCCCTATCCGGATTTAGTGGATGATGCTTTTCTGATGCTGGAAAATAAAAGTGAGAATGTTCCTCTGCATGATGAAGTCGTTTCTTATTGTGAACTGATGATACGGACTTATGATTTGAATCCTAAAATTAAAGACATGCGCTGTGAATATATCAGTGTATATACTTATTATCTGACCGCAGAAGCTGACAGGAAAAACGGAGGAATTAAAAATTGATTCGGCTTATCTGAGCAGAATATCAATGCCAATAACTTCAAGCTGGTTCTGTGTCACTTTGAAATGAATGTCGAATTCCGCAAACTGCATACTGTAAATTCTGTCAGAGTTATCCTGATAGGAAGGCCGTGGGTCGTCTGCAAGACAGGCGAGCACGGCTTTTTGTTTTTCTTCCGGAATGACAGAACGCAGTTGTTCCGGAAAGACTACTTCCAGATGATAATTTTTCAGAACTTCGCCGTAACTGCCGGAAGCTTCCGGATGACAATCAGCATATGGAAGATAAGGCTTGATATCCAGAATGGGAGTATTATCCAGCAAATCCACTCCCGAAACAAGCAGTTCGCCGTGTTCAATACTTTCCAGTTTTACACAGGATAAACCGATTGGATTTGGCCGGAACGGGGAACGGCTTGCAAATACGCCAATTCTTGTATTTCCGCCCAGACGGGGCGGTCTGACTGTCGGCAACCAGTTTTCACGGTGAGATGCTGAAAAATCAAAAATCAGCCATAAGTGAGAAAAATCCGTGATACCTCTTAAGGCTTCCGGATTCCGGAATTCCGGTTCAAAGACTATCCGTCCGGTCAGTTCCGGAATTCTTCCGGCCTGTCTGGGAATGCCGAACTTTTTTTTAAAATCTGTATGAATATAGGCAATTGGTTTGATTTCCATAAACTCCCTCTTTTCAGAATAAATTAAAAAACTCTGCTGAAATTCAGCAGAGTTTTCAGTGAGACACGAGGGATTCGAACCCTCGACACCCGCCTTAAAAGGGCGGTGCTCTACCGGCTGAGCTAGTGTCTCATTTTTTATTTTCTTTGTTATGTCCCTCACAACATGTATTATTATATCACACTTTCAGAGATTTGTCAAGTGTTTTTTCAAAAAAATTTTAAAAATTTTAAAAAAATTTTTTCACGCAATTTTCAGATTCAAAAAGCCCTGTTTCTGTTGATTTTTTCATCATTCTGTGTTATAATACTAGAAAAAGAAGGGGTGCTTATGACAGAAAAATTCAAAAAAATTTTTAAAATCATAATGCTGATGATGTTATCCGCACTTGTTATCTTTCTTGCTGTCCGATATTTTGTGCCTCTTTGTCATCTGCTCGGTACAGAACAAGGACGTGAAGACCTTGCCGAATTTATCGAACGTGCCGGAATCTTTGCGCCGATGGTGTTTATTCTGTTTATGATGTTGCAGATTGTCATTGCATTCATTCCGGGAGGGCCTCTGGAAATTACAGGAGGTTTTCTGTTCGGGGGCTGGTTCGGAACATTCCTCACCATGACAGGCGCAGTGCTCGGAACGCTTTGTGTCTATGCCCTTGTCAGAAAATTCGGTTCGCCGTTAGTCCATTTTTTTATCAATGAAGAAAAAATAAAAAAATTTTCCGTCCTGGAAGATGAAGACAAACTCGAATTCTGGGTATTTGTTCTGTTTCTGATACCTGGAATTCCGAAAGACCTGCTGACATATATTGTACCGTTGACGAAGATTCAAGGCAGACGTTTTCTGCTTCTGTCCGCGCTGGCGAGGTTTCCGGCACTGACGGCTTCTGTTCTGATGGGTGACAGCCTTTCCGACGGCAGATATGGTTTCTGCATCACAATCGCCTGTATCAGTGCGGTGGCACTCTTTGCCGGATTTCAAATCAAAAAACATATTCTGAAGGAGAAACATGAATCAAAATGAAAAGAATTTATTATATCTGTAACTTACAGGCCGGCAAGGCCGAACTCAGTACCTACCTTGGCGGAATTCTTGATAAAATGACAAAGGCCGGTTTTGAAGTCACTGTTCATCCGACACAGGCCGTTCAGGATGCGACTGAATCCGCAGAACATGCCGTCAATTCCGGGCTGTATGATTATATCTTCTGTTCCGGCGGTGACGGGACGCTTCATGAAGTCATGGACGGTATGCTGAAAGCAGAAAATACGATTCCCGTAGGATATATCCCATGCGGTTCGGTGAACGATTTCGCAAAGAGTATGGATATTTCAAAAGATATGCTCAAAGCCTGTGATGATGTCCTTGACGGCCTGCCACGGAAAATCGATATCGGAACAGTCAACGGAAAAGGGTTCAGTTATATTGCCGCATTCGGAGCATTTACTGATATTGCTTACGGAACGCCCCAGAATATCAAGAACGTTCTTGGGCCTGCGGCATATATGATTAACGCTATGACCAGCCTGGCAAATATCCGGGCATATCCTATGCGCATTACCTGTGACGGCCATATCATTGAAGATGAATTCATTTACGGCATGATTACAAATTCTGCTTCTGTGGGGAGCGTTCTGGATATTAACGATTTCTGCTTTGATGACGGCGATTTTGAAGTAACTCTGATTAAAAAACTTGCAAAACCCGGCGATTTGATGAAAGTCATGAAATTCCTGAAAGATATTCACGAATTCCCTGAAAATGAACAGGTCTATTGTCTGAGAGCTTCTGAAATCAAAGTCGAACTTCTT